>CAZZWY010000049.1:0-13157 GCA_964657785.1 uncultured Acetobacteraceae bacterium | reverse complement strand
CGGCGACCTCGACCCGACGTTCCTGTTCGGCATCACCGACCCGCTCGCCGCGACGACGCTGCCGACCGGCGAGGCGTTCTCGCTGCTCGTGACCGCCGATGCCGGCACCAACCTCCGCGGTGTCTCGTTCGCGCCGCTCGCCGCGGTGCCGGAGGCGTCGCAGAACGCGATGCTGCTGGCGGGACTCGCGGTGCTCGCCATGTGGAAGCGCCGGCGCGGCGCGGCGGCGGGTTCGCGCCGCTGAGCGGCGCCCGGCCTCCCGGGGCCCATGGCAGACTCGTGCACCGGCCGCTCCGTCGGCCACTCCCCCGCCCGCTGCCCATGCTGACCATTCACCATCTCGGCGTCTCCCAGTCCGAACGCATCCTCTGGCTCTGCGAGGAGCTCGGCATTCCGTACGAGATGACGCGCCACGAGCGCGATCCGGTGACGATGCTCTCGCCGCCGGCGCTGAAGGCGCTGCACCCGCTCGGCGCCGCGCCGGTCATCGTCGACGGCGATCTGGTGCTGGCCGAGTCCGGCGCGATCGTCGAGTACCTGATCGCGAAGCACGGCGGCGGGCGCCTGGCGCTCGGGCCGAGCCACCCGGCGTTCGCGGACTACCTCTACTGGTTCCATTTCGCGAACGGCAACCTGCAGTCCGTCATGGCCCGCAACATGCTGCTGCGCCGGCTGGATCTGCCCGCCGACAACCCGTTGCTCCTGGCGACGCTGGGCCGCCTCGACCGCGTGCTCGGGTTGGTCGAGGCCCGGCTCGGCACGGTCGACTACCTCGCCGGCGAATTCACGGCGGCCGACATCATGACGGTGTTCTCGCTCACCACCATGCGCGTCTTCATGCCGGTCGACCTCTCCCCCTACCCGCACATCCGCGCCTACCTGCAGCGGATCGGCGCCCGCGAGGCCTATCGGCGGGCGATGCAGAAGGGTGATCCGGGCATGGTGCCGCTGCTGTGACCGCGAGGCGCTGAGCGCAGGGTCAGAGCATGTCCGCCGACTGCACCGCCTGCAGGACCGCCCGCGATTCGTCGTCGACGTTGCGGCCGCGGATCCACCACACCGCCGCTTTCTTGATCGTCCACGGCTGAGGCGAATCGGCGAGCAGGAACGAGGCGACGAGCCCGAGCATCGGCTGGTGCCCGACGATCAGCACCGGTTCGTTCGCGTCCGGCCAGCGCGCCGCCTTCAGCAGCGATTCGCCGTTGCCTTCGGGCGCGATCTCGTCGAGCGTCCGGAACTTGCGGCCGAGCGCCTTGGCGGTCTGCTGGCAGCGCAGCGCCGGGCTCACGAGGATGCGTGTCGAGTGCGCGAGGCGCTGATTCAGCCACTCGCCCATGCGCTGCGCCTGGCGCTCGCCCTTGGCGGTCAAGGGCCGCTTCAGGTCTTCGGCCGGGTCGCGCTTGTCGGCCGCCTCGGCGTGACGCCAAAGGATCAGGTCCATCGGGAGGGCCCTTTCATTCGTCGCTGTTGTAGCGCTGCATGAGCGCCTGCTGCGCGCTCGCGCCGTCGGGGGTGGCGATGCGGCGGTATTCGCCGTCGGGCAACAGTTCCCACGCATCCTTGCCGTCGTGGAGATAGGGCACCAGGCATTCGTCGATCACGCGCTGGCGCAGCGCCGGGTCGCGCACCGGCCAGGCGACCTCGATGCGGCCGAACATGTTGCGGCCCATCCAGTCGGCACTCGACAGGAAGACCGCCGCGTCGTCGCTGCCCTCGCCCCAGCAGAAATACGCGACGCGCGAATGCTCGAGGAAGCGGCCGACGACCGAACGCACCCGGATCCGCTCGGTCGCCCCCGCCACGCCCGGCGCGAGCATGCAGGCGCCGCGCACGATCAGGTCGATGCGGGCCCCGGCCGCGCCGGCGGCGATGAGCGCGCCGATCAGCGCCTGGTCGGTCAACGCATTGATCTTCACGACGATCCTGCCCGCGCCCCCCGCACTCGCGAACTCGGCGACGCGGGCGATGTGCGCGAGCATCTGCTTGTGGAGCGTGAACGGCGCCTGCAGCAAGAGGCGCGGCGGCTTCATGCGGCCGAGACTCGCGAGCTGCTGGAAGACGGCATCGGCGTCGGCCGTCAGGTCCGGGTCGGCGGTGAGGAAGCCCAGGTCGGTGTAGAGGCGCGCGGTCTTCGGGTTGTAGTTGCCGGTCGAGAGGTGCGCGTAGCGGCGCAGGCGCTTGCCCTCGCGGCGGGTCACGAGCAGCAGCTTGGCGTGCGTCTTGAGGCCAACGATGCCGTAGACGACCTGCACCCCGACCGCCTCCAGGCGCTCGGCCCAGTTGATGTTGGCCTCCTCGTCGAAGCGCGCCTTCAGCTCGACGACGACCATCACCTCCTTGCCGCGCCGCGCGCCTTCGATCAGCAGATCCATCAGCGGCGAGACGCTGCCGGTGCGGTAGATCGTCTGCTTGATCGCGAGCACGTTGACGTCGTGCACCGCCTCGCGCAGGAACTGGACCACCGGCTCGAACGACTCGAACGGGTGGTGCAGCAGCACGTCGCCCTTGAGCAGCCGGTCGAAGATCGACACCTGCCTCGGCAGCCGGCCGTGCGGCCAGGCCGGCAGGTAGGGGGCGAAGCGCAGCGCCGGCGTCTCCGGGCCGTCCTTCACCTGGTCGATGAGTTCGTTCAGGCGCACGAGGTTGACCGGCCCGTTGACCTTGTACAGCGCGGACGTCGGCAGCTGGAACTGCTGCAGCAGGAATTCGTAGAGCTCCTCCGGGCAGGTGCTGACGACCTCGAGCCGGATCGCCGCGCCGAAGTGGCGCGTCGTGAGCCCCGAGCGCAGCGCCTGGCGCAGATTCGTGAAGTCGTGGGCGTCGACTTCGAGGTCGGAGTCGCGCGTGACGCGGAACTGCGAGAACGCCTCGACCTCGCGCCCCGGGAAAAGCGCTTCGAGATTGGCCCGGATCACGCTCGTCAGGAGCACGAAGGCCTGCTGCCGGCTGCCTTCCTGGTCGGGCAGCCGGATCACCCGCGGCAGCACCCGCGGCACCTTGACGATCGCGATGCCGTTCTGGCGCCCGAACGCGTCCTTGCCCGAGAGCCGCACGATGAAATTGAGCGACTTGTTGGCGACCTGCGGGAACGGGTGCGACGGGTCGAGCCCGACCGGCACGAGCAGCGGCTGGACCTGCTTCTGGAAAAAACTGTCGACCCAGCGGCGCGCCGCCTCGTCGCGTTGCGAATGGGTGAGGATCACGACGCCGCGCTCGGCCAGCCGCGGCATCACGTCGTCATTGAAGACCCGGTACTGCTCGTCGATCAGGCCGTGCGCGGCCGCCGCGACCGACTCGAAATCGCGCATCGAGACGCCCGAGCCGACGCGCCGCGCGGCCTCGAGGTAATCGGCCACGCGCACCTCGAAGAACTCGTCCATGTTCGACGAGACGATGCAGACGTAGCGCAGGCGCTCGAGCAGGGGCACGTCCTCGCGCACCGCCTGGGCGAGCACGCGCCGGTTGAATTCGAGAATGGCCCGCTCACGATTGAGCAGCACCAGGGGTTCGGGGGCCGCAGGGGCGAGCGACGCGGTCATCCGCCTACTCTAGAAGAACCGCATGGCATTTTCATGAAAAGCGCTCATGAAAAACGCGGGCGCCGGAGCGTTCGGGTGCGATTGAGGCGGCGACGAAGCGGCGACGCCGAATCGCAGCGAATTGTGCATGAGGGTAGACTGCGCCCGCCGGCCCCGCTGCGACGTGCAGGCGGGGCTCGCTGGAAGCACTCTCGTCGACCACGACGAGCTCGGAGGCGCTTCAACGAAGTCCCCCTCACCAGCGTCCGAATGACGCTCCTCGCCGGAGATTGCCATGCGAACCTTGGCCCAGAGCGCCTATCTCGAGTCCGAATTCGGTGCGTTGAGCGAGCTCCCGAGCGTGGGCTCCTCGCTCGAGAACCCTTATGTCTACGACGCCTCCGCCCGTGAGATCAAGGCAATGGCGAGCGAAGGATTGGTGAAGATCGTCGACGAGCGGCGCAGCAGCGACGGGCTGAGCGGGCTGATCAGCCACCTGACGTTCCGGCGCCTGCGCTGAGACGCCCTTCTGCCGGCCGCGGATTCACCGGCCGGCCCACCCGGCCGCCGACGTGAGCTGAGGAGTGAACGTCAGTGGAGGCGGATCGCCGCCACCGCGAGCTGCAGCGCCGAGCGCAGTCGGGCACGCAGCGGCCTCCAAAGCGCCCGTGTCGACGCGCCGGCGTCTCGCGGGCCGCCGTCCGCGTCGAGCCGGGCGCTGCGCAGGAACGCCGGCTCCATCAAGCCACCCACCGAGCACGGTGCGTAGTAGGGTTGGCTTGAATCTGCACGCATCATCATCTCCAGAAAAAACATCGGCGGATTGCGTATTCGCCTAGCCTAGCAGGATCGATGTAAACTGTATATACCGTATCAACGATTGGTGACGAGCGGATGACAAACGCGAAGACTCCGGACAAGGACAAGGCTGCGACGCCGGGGGCGGTCGTGCCCGGCGCTGCGAAACGACAGGGCGCTGCGCCCTCGGCCGCGGCCCGCAAGACCAAACGCGCCCCGGCCGGCCCAGCCGCCGAGCCGCGTGCCGCCGCCACGCCGAAGCCGGCCATGGCTGCCGAGCCGGTGCTGCCGAAGTCCAAGCTCGTTCGCGACAGCTTCACGATCCCGAAGTCGGAGTACGCGGTGCTCGACGCCTTGAAGCTGCGGGCGGCGCGGCTGATGCGCCCGACGAAGAAGAGCGAGGTGCTGCGTGCCGGCATCGCCGCGCTCGCCGCGATGAGCGACGAGGCGTTCCTCGTCTCCATCAACGGCATCCCGAGCCTGAAGACGGGCCGCCCGAAGGCGAGCTCCCCCGCGGGCAAGCCGGCGCCGAAGTAGGCCGGCCACCGCCCGGCGGGATTCCACGCCGGCGGTCACACGATTGCCATCGATGGCAGGTAGCGTGCCGGTTCGACGTCGCGCGTCACAAGCGCGCGGTGCCGTCCGCCCTGCACGCGCCCGCGCGGCGCTGTCATTGGAGGCCGCCGTGCCCTTGACCGATCCGCAACTGCTCCACCGCCTGCGCGCCGACCTCGTCGACAGCTTCGACGAAGAACTCGAGCTCGAACTCGACGACCAGAACGACGACGCCGTCGCCGGCGGCCCGACCGACGTCGACGAGGACTGGAAAGAGGGGCGCCGCCGCTACTTCCGTGAGCTCTTTCGGCTCCAGGGAGAGCTCGTCAAGCTGCAGGACTGGGTGGTCGCGAAGCGCCACAAGGTGGTGATCCTGTTCGAGGGCCGCGACGCCGCCGGCAAGGGCGGTGTCATCAAGCGGATCACCCAGCGCCTGAACCCGCGCGTGTGTCGGGTCGCCGCGCTGCCGGCCCCGAACGACCGCGAGCGCACCCAGTGGTATTTCCAGCGCTACGTCGCGCACCTGCCGGCGGCGGGCGAGATCGTCCTCTTCGACCGCAGCTGGTACAACCGCGCCGGGGTCGAGCGGGTCATGGGTTTTTGCAACGACGCCCAGTACGAGGAGTTCTTCCGCAGCGTGCCGGAATTCGAGAAGATGCTGGTGCGCTCGGACATCCAGGTCATCAAGTACTGGTTCTCGATTTCGGACGATGAACAGCATCTCCGCTTCCTCGGCCGCCTCCACGATCCGCTCAAGCAGTGGAAGCTGAGCCCGATGGACCTCGAATCCCGGCGCCGCTGGGAGGAATACACCCGGGCCAAGGAGATCATGCTCGAGCGCACCCACATTCCGGAGGCGCCGTGGTGGGTGGTGCAGGCGGTCGACAAGAAGAAGGCCCGGCTCAACTGCATCCATCACCTGCTGAGCCTGATGCCGTACGAGGAGGTCGAGCACCCGGTCATCGCCATGCCCGAGCGTGAACGCCACGAAGACTACGTTCGCCAGCCGATGCCGCAGGACATCTTCGTGCCGGAGGTGTATTGACCGGCTGATCCACGCTGCGAATTGGCGCGGCGACCGGCGGCGGCGATTTCTCGAGGCGTTGTCACGCCGCTGTCACCGCTCGCCGCCAGCATCCCGGCACTGCCCACTGCCGCCCCGCCATGAACACCACGACCGCCCCTGCGCCCCGCCTCGGCACGCGACCGGCCGGCCCTGCCGCACCGCGCATGAATTTCGACAAGAAGCCCGGCCCGGTGACGGCCGTCATCTTCGTCGGCCTGCTCGCCATCGGCCTGCTGTACTCGGGCTACAGCCTGGTGCACGACGTGAAGGATGCCGGCACCACGGCGTCGACCTGGGTGCCCTACCTGCTGCTCGGCACCGCGCTGCTGATCGCGCTCGGCTTCGAGTTCGTCAACGGCTTTCACGACACCGCCAACGCCGTCGCGACCGTGATCTACACCCATTCGCTGCCGCCGAACGTCGCGGTGCTGTGGTCGGGCTTCTTCAATTTCGTCGGCGTCCTGGTCTCGAGCGGTGCGGTCGCGTTCGGGATCATCTCGCTGCTGCCGGTCGAGCTGATCCTGCAGGTGGGCTCGGGCGCCGGCTTCGCGATGGTCTTCGCGCTGCTGATCGCGGCCATCATCTGGAACCTCGGCACCTGGTGGCTCGGCCTGCCGGCGTCGTCCTCGCACACCTTGATCGGCTCGATCATCGGCGTCGGCGTCGCCAACGCGATGATGCACGGCCGAAACGGCACCAGCGGCATCGACTGGGAGCAGGCGACGAAGGTCGGCTACTCGCTGCTGCTCTCGCCGCTGGTCGGCTTCGGCGGCGCCGCCCTGCTCCTGTTGCTGCTGCGCGCCCTCGTCAAGCGACCGGAGCTGTATGCCGAGCCGAAGGCCGACGAGCCGCCGCCCTGGTGGATCCGCGGCATCCTGATCCTGACCTGCACCGGCGTGTCGTTCGCGCACGGCTCGAACGACGGTCAAAAAGGCATGGGGCTCATCATGCTGATCCTGGTCGGGACGGTGCCGATGGCCTACGCGTTGAACCGCGCGATGCCGACGGAGCAGACGACCCAGTTCGCCGCCCTGGCGCAGGTCACCCAGCAGTCGATGACCCGTCGTGAAGCGGCGCCGCCGCCCGCCGAACCGGACAAGCTCCTGACCGAATACGTCCGCAGCAAGAAGCTGACGCCGGACGTGGTGCCGGCGCTCGGCGCGATGGCGGGGCGCATCGGCAAGCAGATCGACAACGGCCAGTCGCTCGCCCAGGTGCCGCCGATGGCGGTCCAGAACGTCCGCAACGACATGTACCTCACCTCCGAGGCGATTCGCCTGCTCGTCAAGGACCCCGCAGCCCGGCTCGACGCCGACACGCTGAAGAACCTCAAGGCGTTCAAGGCCCAGATCGACAATGCCACCAAGTTCATTCCGCTGTGGGTCAAGGTGGCGGTGGCGGTGGCGCTCGGCCTCGGCACCATGGTCGGCTGGAAACGCATCGTCGTCACGGTCGGCGAGAAGATCGGCAAGACGCACCTCACCTACGCGCAAGGCGCCTCGGCCGAGCTGGTGGCGATGCTGACGATCGGTGCGGCCGACGTCTACGGGCTGCCGGTCTCGACGACCCACGTGCTCTCCTCCGGCGTCGCCGGAACGATGGCCGCGAACCGTTCCGGCCTGCAGCTCTCGACGCTGCGCAACCTCGCGCTCGCCTGGGTGCTGACGTTGCCGGTCGCGATGCTGCTGTCGGGCAGCCTCTACTGGGTGTTCGTCAACCTGCTCTGACGAGCGCGGAGCAGTCCAGCTGCCGCGTCAGATACGGCGCGAGCCGCGGCGGCTCGACGATCACCGCGACCGTCTTCAGGACCGGGTGGTCGTGATGAACAACGGCCACACCGAGCAGATCGACACGCCGTACGCCCTCTACACGCGGCCGGCGACCGAATTCGTCGCCCGCTTCATGGGCCGCAATGCCCTCCTCGGCGGACCGGCGCAGTCGATGGCGGATGGCGTCGCGGTGGTCACGACCTCGATGGGGCCGCTCACGGGCACGCTCGGCGCCGGTGCCGGGCTGCGCGTCGGTGACAGGGCCTTGCTGTGGTACCGTCTGAGGCAATGGACCTCGGTGCGGTGGCCGTCAACGACGACGGCCGAGTGCCGGAGGGCCGCATCGCCGGTCACGTCAGCGGCCGCACCTACACCGGGCAGACGGTGCGGATGCAGATCGAACTCGCCGACGGCGAAAGGCTGACGATCGAGCGGCACGTCGACGGCGCCGATCAGTTGCCCGATGCGGCGCGCGTGCAGGTGTCGTGGCCGGTGGCCGAGGCGACGGTCATCGCGGCCGCGGCCTGACCGGACCGAGACCGAACGCCCGATGACCACCTCCCCTCCCACTCCGTCCTGGCGCCTCGCGGACTACCACGCGGCCTACCGCCAGGGGCAGGTCACGCCGCTGGCGCTCGCCGAGGATCGCCTCGCGCGCGCCGAAGCGGGCGATCCGGCGCTCTTCATCCGCCTGACGCCCGAGCGGGCGCTGCAAGAGGCCCGCTGCAGCACGCTGCGCTGGGCCGCGGGCGCGCCGCTGGGCCCGCTCGACGGCATCCCGCTGGTCTGGAAGGACCTGTTCGACCTGGCCGGCACGCCGACGACGGCCGCCTCCGCCTGGCTCGTCGATGCGCCGCCGGCCCGCGCCGATGCCGCCGCCGTGGCGAGCCTCTGCCGGGCCGGCGCCATCAGCCTCGGCAAGGTCAATCTCTCCGAATTCGCGTACTCCGGGCTCGGACTGAACCCGCATTTCGGCACCCCGGCGCATCCGCTCTCACCCCACCTGCCGCGGGCGCCCGGCGGCTCCTCGAGCGGCTCGGCGGCCGCGGTCGGCGGCGGCCTGGTCCCCGTCGGCATGGGCACTGATACCGGCGGCTCGCTGCGGGTGCCGGCGGCGTTCCAGGGCCTCGTCGGCTACCAGCCGACCCTCGGGCGCCACGACCAGCGCGGCGTCTATCCGCTGTCGCGCAGCCTCGACACGATCGGGCCGATGGCGCACAGCGTGCGGGACTGCATCACGGTCGATGCCGCGCTGCGCGGCCGTGCCGGTTGGGGCGATGACGACCTCGCCGCCTCGCCGCTCGCCCAATTGCATCTGCTGGTGCCGGCGAACGTCGTGTTCGACGACGCCGAGCCCGAGGTGCGGCCGTGCTTCGAGGCGGCGATCGAGGCCCTGCGCGCAGCCGGCGCTCGGGTCGAGATCGAACCGGTCCCTGTCCTCGACCGCATCCTCGCGCTGCAGGCCCGGCACGGCACCCTGGCCGCTGCGGAGGGCTACCACTGGCATCGCGAGCGCGTCGACGGCCCGGACGCCGACCGCTTCGATCGTCGCGTGCTGGCCCGCCTGCAGCGGGGCCGCGAGATGTCGGCCGCCGACCTGCTCGCGATCCAGCAGGCCCGCGTCGAGTGGCAGGCCGGCTTCCTGGCGCAGCTCGGCCAGCGCGTGCTCCTGATGCCCACCGTCGTGCACGTCGCCCCGGCGCTTGCCGCGATCGAGGCCGATGACGAGCTCTTTCACCGCCTCAACGTGCGCACGCTGCGCAACACCATGTTCGGCAACTTCCTCGGTCTCTGCGGCATCAGCCTGCCGATGGGCTCGGGCCGCGACGGGCTGCCGCTCGGTGCGCTGCTGCAATGCCCTCCCCATCAAGACGCCACGCTGCTCGCCGCCGCGCTGGCCGTCGAACCCGTCTCGAACCGACCGCTGAACCGACCCGCAACCGGGTCCTGATCACCACTTGAAGGAGATAGAGAAAATGGCCAAGGAAATTCTGTGCGGTTTCGGTATCGACGTGGACGCCGTCGCCGGCTGGCTCGGGTCGTACGGCGGCGAAGACTCGCCCGACGACATTTCGCGCGGCCTCTTCGCCGGCGAGGTCGGTTCGATGCGGCTCCTGACGATGTTCGAGCGCATGGGCATCAAGACGACCTGGTTCATCCCCGGCCATTCGATCGAGACCTTCCCGGAGCAAATGAAAGCCGTGGCCGCGGCGGGGCACGAGATCGGCATCCACGGCTACTCGCACGAGAACCCGATCGCGATGACGCCGGCGCAGGAAGAAGAAGTGCTCGACAAGTGCATCGCGCTCGTCGAACAGCTCTCCGGCGAGCGGCCGACCGGCTACGTCGCGCCGTGGTGGGAGTTCTCGAACGTCAGCAACGAGTTGCTGCTGAAGAAGGGCATCAAGTACGACCATTCGCTGATGCACAACGACTTCACGCCCTACTACGTGCGGGTCGGCGACGCCTGGACCAAGATCGACTTCGGCAAGAAGCCGGCGGACTGGATGAAGCCGCTGGTGCGCGGCAAGGAGACGCCGCTGATCGAGATCCCGGCCAACTGGTACCTCGACGACCTGCCGCCGATGATGTTCATCAAGAAGTCGCCGAACAGCCACGGCTTCGTCAACCCGCGCGACATCGAGCAGATGTGGCGCGACCAGTTCGACTGGGTCTACCGCGAGATGGACTACGCCGTCTTCCCGATCACGATCCACCCCGACGTGGCCGGCCGGCCGCAGGTGCTGCTGATGCTCGAGCGGCTCTATGCCTACATCACCTCGCACCCCGGCGTGCGCTTCGTGACCATGAACGAGATGGCGGACGACTTCGCCCGCCGCGTGCCGGCGCCGAAGGGCTGAGGGCCCGGCCATGTGCGGCGTCTGCGGTGTCCTCGGCGGCCCGGCCCACTGGAGCAGCTCGCACGGGCGGCTCCAGCTCGCGGGCGCGACCACGCTGCGCGCCGAACGGGCGCGCCACGTCGCGCTGCTGAACCGCATCGTGCGGACCCGCGGCTTGAAGGTCAGCGACTGGCAGGGCAGCTCGTTCGTCGTTGCCGGGGCGACCGGCGGGCAGGAGGTGGTCGAGTCGCTCGGCGACGTCTGGGCGGCGATGGACCGTCTCGGCGGGCGCTCGATCGACCCGCTCGCCGACGAGTGGCTGGACTGACGCTCGCCCATGGACGACCGCCTGCCCGTCAACATCCTCACCGGCTTCCTCGGCTCGGGCAAGACGACCCTGCTGAACCGCCTGCTGCGCGATGCGGCCTTCGCCCACTGCGCGGTGCTGATCAACGAGTTCGGCGAAGTGGGCATCGATCACCACCTGGTCGAGTCGGTCGACGGCGACGTGGTGCTGCTGCAATCGGGCTGCATCTGCTGCACGATCCGCGGCGACCTGTCGACCGCCATCAGGAAGCTCTACGACCAGCGCGAGCGCGGGCGGATCCCGGCCTTCACGCGGCTGCTGATCGAGACCACCGGCCTCGCCGACCCGACGCCGGTGCTGGCGACCGTGATGCACGACACCGTGCTGCAACACCACTTCCGACCCGGCAACGTGATCGCGACCGTGGATGTCGTGCACGCCGCCGGCCAGCTCGAGCGGCACCCGGCGAGCCGCAAGCAGGTCGCGCTGGCGGACCGCCTGGTGCTGATGAAGACGGACTTGTCGACGACCGACGCCGTCGACGCACTGACCGGCGAATTGAGCCTGCTCAACCCCGCTGCACCGATCGTCGTCGCCGACGCGCGCCCGCTCGACGCCGACGCCCTCCTCGGCCAGGACGTGTTTCGCGAAACCGGCAAGATCGACGAGGTCGGCCGCTGGTTGCGCGCCGCCGCGCAGCGCAAGTACTTCCCCGTGCACCGCGGCCAGCCGAACCTGCACGGCGACATCCAGGCCTTCGTGCTCGAGCCCGGCGAGAACGTCGACTGGGCCGCCTTCAGCCTCTGGCTCTCGCTGCTGCTGCATCGCCATGGCGAACGCGTGCTGCGGGTCAAGGGCCTGCTGCAGGTCGAAGGTGCGGAGACGCCGGTCGCGATCCACGGCGTGCAGCAGCTCGTGCACCCGCCCCAGCACCTCGCGCACTGGCCCGACGGCGTGCGCCGATCGGCGGTGGTGTTCATCGTCGAGGGTCTCGAGTCGGCCAAAGTGATCGCCTCGTGGCGCGGCTTCCATGCGCGCCTGACCGAGCGGGCCGCGACGGCATGACCGCGTCACCGCCCGAGGCCCCCGCGCTGCACCTCGACGGCCGCCCGCACCTGCGCGCGCTCGGCACCGAGATCCCCCTGCTCGAGAGCGTGCGTCTCGTGTGGTTCTGGAACGCGGTGCAGCCGATCGGTACGAAGGCAAGCCGGCAGTCTGCGACAGGGTGGGCCCGGATGGACGCGTGGTGGTGCGGGCGGGCACCTCGCGGTCAGGCGGCTCCTACTGGCGCAAAGCCAGCCACATCGCGGTCTGGAACACGACGATGGACGAACACAACGACATGGCGCGGCGCTGGAAGGACTTCATCGGGCAATCAGGCGCCATCGATGGCGTTCAATGGTCGTGAGAATGGGCGTGATGCGCATCCGGCACATGCGGATGCGCATGGCGCAGGCGCCCGTGGCGATGCCGATGGCTGTGGCTCCCGGCCGGCTCGGACGTGTGCTCGTGCAGGTGATGGCCGTCGTCGTGGCGATGCGCGTGCTCGTGGTCGAGCGCCTCGTGCAGGTGTTCGTGGCCGTGCGATTCCATCAGGTGCAGCGCCACGCCCGCCAGCATCAGCACACCGCCGAGCGCCATGCCGAGGCTCGTCGACCGGTCGCCGAGGGCGATCGCCACCAGCGCGCCGACGAAGGGCGCGAACGCGAACACCGAGCCGGTGCGCGCCGCGCCGAACGCCCGCTGCGCGAGCAGGTAGAGACGCAGGCTCAGGCCGTAGCCGAGCGCGCCGATCGTGAGCAGCCCGAGCGCGGCGCCCCACGGCGGCACGCGCTCGTTCGCGGCCAGCGCCGCCAGGCCGGTCGCGATGGCGCCGAGCAACGACTTGGCCATGACGACCTGGCCCGGGTCGCGCTCGGCGAGCGCGCGGGAGAGCGTGTTGTCGAAGCCCCAGGCGGCGGTGGCGGCGAGCACCGCGACGAGCCCGAGGCCCTGCGCCCCGTCGCTGACGCCGCGATCGACGACGAGCACCGCACCGCCCGCGGCCATCAACAACACCGCGCTCCAGACGCGGCGGTCGAGCACCTCGCGGTAGAGCGCCAGCGCGAACAGCGCCGTGAAGAGCGCTTCGAGGGCCAACATCAGCGAGGCGCTCGTCGCGCTGGTGCGCTGCAGGCCCCAGGCGAGCGCGACCGGGCCGAGCACCGCCCCGAAAAGCGCCATCCCGGCGAGCCGCGGCAGATCCACCGCGCCCAGCGCCGCCTCGCGCCCGACCGGCCGGCGCAGCACGCCGCCCATCAGCGC
>CAZZWY010000048.1:0-13462 GCA_964657785.1 uncultured Acetobacteraceae bacterium | reverse complement strand
TCTGCAATCTGCCGCGCTTCGCCGTCGACCAGAAGACGAATTTTCGTCAGTGCCGTCAGCATGGCCGGCGCTGCGTCACGCAGACGCTGTTCGGCGGCTTCGGCCTTGCGTTGCTTGACGAGGGCTTTCGCCGCTTTCTCGTCGGCGATGCGCTTGGCCGCCGCAGCGTGTTCGCGCTCTGATCGCATCTTCGCCTCGTGCTCCGCCTGGGCGGCAGCACGCGCCTCGGCCGCTACACGGTCAGCTTCACGGCGGGCGGCAGCAGCCTCGGCGTCGAGTGCTGCCTGCGCCGCTGCTGTGCGCTCGCGCTCGGCTTTCGCGGCCTCTGCCGCAGCAGCTTCGTCCTTCGATTTCTGCGCCGCGGCCAACTTGCGCAATTCGGCAAGTTCAGCTCGCTCGGCAGCGACTTTGGCGGCTTCGGCTTCGTCATGAAGCTTGGCGCGGTAGGCGGTGTCTAGCTTGACGAGCGCTGCATCACGGGCGGCGACGGCCTGCGGCATCATCTCCTGGTACACCAGCGGATCTAGCGGCTGGCTGCGCATGGCTTCCATCGTCTCGGCGATGTAGGCAGATGGCCGACCGACTGCGGCAGCAACAGTCAAGTGGATCTCGCCGATGGCGTCGTGGATCGCCTGAACGCGCCCGAACTCTGCGTATTCGCGCTGCCGCTGTGCTTCCTTCCTCCTGTCTTGCTCGGCCTTGATCTGCTGGTCGATCGGCTTTTCAAGCTCTTCGAGTTCAAGTGTAATTCGCTTCGCCTCGGCGTCGATCAAACGCGAGCGTTCAAGGGCCGGCGCCTTCAATTCGACGCGCTTTTTCTCAAGCGCGACGCGGAGGTCACGAACCTCGGCGCGGTCGCGGATGGCGATGTCCATCCCTTTGCCGGTCGACACGTCATAGGCGACGTTCGTCAAGCGCGAGCGGAGATCGGCCAAGCGCGCCGCCGTAGGCGAATACTCGGCAATAGCAACGCCCGGCACGGTGACGAGCTCGGGTTGGTCGGTGGCGATGAAACTCATGTGGTGCTCCTGAGAGGCGGGGCGCAGCGACCCCGTTGGATAGGTCAGAACGGGATGTCCGAGTCGTCGTCGACCCAGTTCCCGCTGCCATCGTTGTCCTCGCCCGCAATCACCGGATGGCGTTGACCTTGACGCGCGTGCTTCTGCCACTCGGGGGACTTCTTGATCGCTTCTTGCAACTTCTCGTGGAAGCCCTCGAAAATCTGCATGTCGGGCTTGTCAAGGTCGAACAGGAGTACGTCGTGCACCGGTGCCGGCTTGGCGTTGCGCAACGCGCCGGGTAGAGGAGTAAGACCGGCGACGTTGCTGTACGTCTTGCCGTTCGTCTCGCTCGTGGTGACGTTGACCATGCAGTACGCGCCGACCAGCTTGGACACGTCAAACGCCTTCGCTTCTTCCTCGGTGAACTCGCGCCCGCGCCATGCGGCAAGGTCAGCACGAAGGCGAGCCTTCTCGTGCATGCTGACGGTGTAGCTCTTGCTGATCGTCATTGGCATCTGCTTTCCGTCGACATCGACAGTCAGCGGCGTGCCGTCTTCTTCCTCTCCGAACAGTTCCCACCCGATCCGCAGCTTGTGCTGCGCTTTCTCGCCGTACTGCCCGCTGGTGATCTGCGTTCCGAGGTCGATCAGCGAATAGCACCGACCGATGAAAACGCCCGCCGGAACGCGCTTGAAGTTGCCGCCACCCGAGTCCGTTGCCACAAAGCCCATTTGTTTCTCCTGATGATGTGCCGCTGTTACAGGCCAGCAGGCAAGCCTCTTGATTCAGTAATTGCCCGGTATCGCGGGCCCGGCGTGCTCAGCACACGCATCGCGCTCGTACTCCATCGCGAACTGCGCCTCCTGTTCTGGTGTCATTGGCGGCACGTCAAGCTGCTGCGGGATGTCGAAGTCGACCTCTTCGTGCATCCGCTTCGCCAGTGCTCGACGAGCGGCTCGGACTTCGCGGCGCGTCACGACCGCCTCATTTCTTTTGCCATGCGGTCGTACAAGACAACGTTGACGGCTGCCGCAAGGTTCATGCAGAACGCGGTAGGCACATAGACCCGTTCTCGGCACCACCCAAGCACCTTGGCTCCAAGCGTTCCGTCTTCGGGGCCAAAGACGTAGAACGCCCGCTCCGGGTGGATGAACGTCGTCAAGCACCGTGCGCCATCAACGATGTCTACCGCGATCGGAGTGCAGTCGTAAGGGACAAGTGATTGAAGGTCGTCGGCACTGACTAACGGCAAGTGCCTGTATGCCTTCATCGTGTCTGTCGAAGCGTTGCGGTATCGCTGCCCTGTGTGAGCCACCATGCCGACACCGTAGCAATGCGCCGCCCGCAATACGCTGCCGATGTTTGCGGGTGTCTTGGGCATGTGCAGGCCGACTGCTGAGTACCCGCGGCGCGTCATGTCTTGCGCTCCGGAATCAACACGAACTTGCCGAGCTTCTCGTGCGCCAGGACGTGCCGGTAAAACTGCATGGCGAAGCTGTCGTTCTGCCAACCGATCAGCGTGCTCGGCTTGACCGCTCCCGTCGTGCTGCTGCGCACGTAGCCCGGCGTGCTGGCCGGCGCCCATTGCTCTTTCACTGAATCCGGTGACATAGGTTTCGCTGGCACGACTTTGTCGCCGAGCGGACTGCTCTGGCTGGTGCGTTCGTCGGTCGTCTTCATTTCGCCCCCTTGGTCGGCTTGGTGAGGCCGCGCCACTTTCCGTATTGGCAGGTGCTTTTAAAGTGTTGCCAGCCGTTTGCGGTTCCCGGTGCTTCAGCAGCGAGCGACCACCACTCACCGTTCCAGTGCTGGAAACAAATCGGGCAGCCGTCTTGGTGATCGCGCTCGTACACACCAACGCGGACAGGCTTTTTTCTTACAGAAAACCACGGCGTCAGCTTCATTTCGCCACCCCGATCAGCCGAAGAAATCGACGCCATACGCTCGGCCGTGTGGGGACAATCAACCGGAAATGGGTCGTGTCGTTCATGCAGCCTCCACAAAGTTCAAAACCGAGGCGCCGCTTTCACCGTAGGCTTCGACGACGGTCAACTGCGCATGCAAACTTTCAATTTCGTGCTTGATGCGGACCCGTTGCAGAACGGCCTCAAAGTCCCGTGCCTGCGCAGTGGCTATCTGCTCGCGCAGCAACTCGGCCCGTGATGGGGTTGGCGCTGGGGTTCGACGGCGGATGTAGGTGGCCGCGAAGTAGGACAACAACGTCAGCACAAGAATTGCAACGACCAATACCGACCAATCGTCGGAAAAGAGTTTCATGGCTTACCTCCATAGCGACGAGAAAATCAGGACGAGCCCGAGGAGCGAGAGGATCGGGCCCCCGATCCACACCAGGGCACATGGGATGCAGATGGGCGGGTGCTGCTTCATGATGCAACCCCCCAAGGCCAGACTGCCGACAGAGCAATGCCGGCTACGAGTCCGACTGCACAGGAGCAGAGTTCCCATTGGTCAAGGGAGAGGAGCCAGTTGGTGATGTGGTTCATTCGGCCTCCACGAACTTGTGTCGCGCATCACTCATCGGAGGCTCCTAAAAACAAGGCGCATTGCGTCGTAGATCGCGCTGCGAATGACGGCCGAGATCGCGATCCAGGCAAGTCGGGAAGCGGTGCGGCCCATTAGCAGGCTCCGGGGCAAAACAGCCTCGGCGTGTGCGCCGCGCTCATGCCTCGACCCCTTCCCACCGCTGCTCAGCCTCGATCTGCTCCTGCTGTACTTCGACCAGCGAATGCAGCTCGTCGACTAGGTCGCGCCGCTCTTCGATGTGCATGTTGTGCTGCGCAATCGCTTCGGCGAGCGCCTGAAGGATCACGATGATTTCGCCCTCGAAGAGCTGTCCCGATTCGCGGATCAGGGATGCGGCTTGCTCAGCCCGCCATGAGGCTTTGGTGCCGGCAGCCAAGCGCTTGATGTCGGCTGCACGTGCGGCACGAGCACGGTGATCGACGGCGTCGAACTCGCGGATGTCGGCTGCGACTGCCGAGAAGTTGGCGACGCTCACAGGCAGGCCCCCAATGCTTGGCAATTCGCCGCCGGCACCGGTACGGTGGTCACCGGCGGAGATGCATCCTGCTCAGCGCATGGCGGAACCGCCGTGCAGTCGTTGTCTGATTCGCCGCCACCGCAGGCGGTCAGGAGGACCGCGAGGGTGAGGGCTGCTGTGGCGCGCAAGTTCATCGTCTGCTCCGGGCGCCTCGGGGAGGGGAGGCGGCATGGGAGCAAGTATCGGTAAACCGATGAACTCTGTCAACGGTATTCCGATACTTTGACGATAAAAAGGGTTTCCCCTAGTGCGATGACCTAGGGGGTTCGGCGGTCAGCGGGGGTCGGAAGTGCGGCAGGTGTTGGTGGAGAGGCTCCGCCGCGGGTAGCAGTAGGGCGTTAAAAGCCGCCGGAGACCGCCAGCGGCGCTAAAGCGCGCTGCGACAGTGCGACGCCTACATGGGCTGTCTGCCTACTGCAAAATTTCCAGCACCTGCCGTTCAAGGCCGCCGGTAGCGTTGCACGTGAGCGCGGTAGGCCCACTGCCCATCGTACCGCCGGCATTGGAATTGAAGCTGGTAGTGTCGTTAAACGTGCCGCCAGGTCGCCCATCGGCTCTCGCGACACTCACCGTTCGAGTGAGCACATAGCGAGTGTTGGCGGTGACCTTCGTGCGTGCCGGGCCAGCATCCTCAAACACAAGGTTGATGCGACCTTCCAAGGCCATGCGGCGATCTAGGAAGAACAAGCCGCCCGGCTCAAGCGTCTCGTAGCTTTGCTGGGCTCGACTGGCCGGGAATTCGTAAGTTCTTTCGCCGCGAGCGTTTTTTACGAACGAGGTGATCTGTCCGCAGTCAATGAACTGCTCGGGATCGCCGCTGTAACTCATGTTGATGAGCCCGGACGCTTTGTCGAGGTTGTTGATCGTGAAGAAGCGTTTGCTTAGCTCCGGCACAGCGGACGCCCAAACGGCGTCACGAGGTTTGTCAACGAACCGAACGTTGTCCGCCATTGCAGGGTTATTGCTTGGCGGCAAGTAGCCTACATGCCCGGCGCACCCACTGAGCGTCGCAGACACGGCCACCAACATGCTACCGACAGATTTCTGCATTCAACCTCTCCACTTAAAGGATGCAAGGATCGTAAGCGGCTCTTGCGAGCTGTCGAAGGACAGAAACGCATCGCTGGTAGCAAGGGCTCGCCACGACCCTGCTCGGCCTTCTGCGTAGTTCCGAATGAAGCGCCGGCCATCGGCGGTTTCGATAAAAACAGGCTTGCCCACCCTTGGCGCTTGGTGCTTGTCGAAGACGATCTCGGTCCCTTGGTCAATGTAGCCGGCGAGCGAGTCGTCCGGCATCTCGACAAAGAACAGGTTTGGCAGGTCCGATTCGGCGGTCGACACGGCGGCTTCCCAAGACATCCCTACGGGGGGCATCGAAAGCACTGTAAATTTATACAGCTTGTCGTGGACCCCCTGAATCGGGGCAGTGTTTGTACCCGCCCCAGGAGCGACATCAAAAAGCGGCGGCCCGTTGTCGTCCGCCAGCCAATTGACCGAGCAGCGGTAAGCGGTAGCGAACGCAGCTATCCGGCTACTCCCCTGGCCGGTCTTCTCAAGTTCGGCCACGGACGCTTGGCTCTTCAAGCCAACGGCTTTGGCGGCCTGCGCTTGTGACATCCCCACCCTAGTCCGTGCTTGAAACATGCGCGCCCCGAACGGCGTTTGAGTCGGCTTTCTCATCGGCCATGAGTTTGCCGATGTTGCAAAAACGGCAGACCGATGGCACAGTATCGGTATTCCGATGCGTTTCGAGGTGCTGAATGGACTGGTCGCAACTGCTTGCAGACCTGAAAGAGAGGGGGTGGACCCAGCAAGAGTTGGCCGTTCGCCTCGGGCTGAGCCAGTCGTCGGTCAGCGCGCTTGCCACTGGCGACACGAAGAACCCAGCGTTCAAGACCGGCGCTGCACTGATGGAGATTCATGAGTCCGGCGCGGCGCCAGATCCGGCAAAGGCAGAGGGCTAGCCCATGCGCTGCAAGCACTTCGAGCGTCGGCAACTGGCCCAGAAAGCCTCGCCCAGTCACATTGACTTCTTTGAGCGGGCGTTCCTCGCGCTGCTGCCCGCAGCGATGCGTGCGCAGAACTGGAAATACGGCGAGGTCCGAATCAATTCGGAGGACCGGCGGATTTGGATGGCCAGGCAATGGGCGGCCCAAGCGACTATCGCGCACTTTCAGATCGAGTCGGTGTTTGCCTACCGCGATATCCCAGACGCGGCCGAGCCTGTCAAGGCAGAGGACTGACATGACGCTCATCCAAGAAGGCGCTCCGACCGTCGGGCAAGTTGCCGCCGTTGACGGTTGTCCGCTTACCGCCATCAGCGCCGGATTTAGCAGCCACGGATTCAGCCTCGTCCTGTGGATCAGCCCGCCAATTGCTGCGAGGTACATCGCTGCGGGCGGGTTCTGGACGCGATGGGATTTGGGTGAAGCAAGCTGGGTGCGCTTCCAGCACCGAGTCAACACGCTCAAGCGAGCACTGTTTGAGGCAGTTGAAATACGCCGGGTGGCTGATGGAGATGCGCCCGGACCAGACGCTTTGTGGCTTCCTGCGGCGTCGTTTAGCCCGCAACAGAAAGCTGTGCCATGAAGCGGGCCGCCCGTTCGGTCAAGCCCGCCACCGAACCCCTCAAGGCAGAGGAGGGCTGACATGCGTGCCCTCATCAAGACGTTGCACTTCATCACCTTGCACGGCCCGATCGCATGGGCCTCGAACTGGGCTGCACGAGCAAACGAAGGCTGGATAAACGAGGCGTTTGATGTCCGGCCCATGGAAATCGACGACGTGCTGCCTTGGATCAGCCGCCGGAGACGCGCCGCGAATTCAGCCATGCATGCGCGACTGTTTGCGGGTCGCCATGAAAGTCTTCCCCAAGCTGAAGCACAAGCATGTCCTTCAGCCCTTTCCGCTGATCTCGCGTCAACGTCAGAGGCAGGGCCTGCTCCCACAGTTGCCGAGCCGAGAGGGAAGTCTCGATGAGGCAGCAAGCGCCTATTGCGCTCGTCCAGTGGGCGCGAGCCCCCGGGTCGACGTTTCGTTTCAGTCGCTCGACTACTGCCGCGATGTTGCGGGTCGGTTCTGACGACGACAGAAGAACAGCGTATTTCGCCATGGGAGTCCGACCGATAGCGGCCGGCGAAGTTGTGGTGACTCCATTCGACCACGGCCGGGCTCCCGCCCCTGACATCCCCAGCGTCGTCCAGCCTCTCCCCGTCCCGACCGTGATCGAGGACGACAGCGAGACCGCTTGGCGCACCTGGGACTACTGGGCCCGCAAGCCCATCCACGGCGAGCCAGTAGACGGCAGCGCTGGTGTCGAGCCAAGCATTCATAGCGGCCCATCCAGTGGCCGGCCAGCGCGGATGCCGTTGAGCAGCCGAATCAGCAGGCGGCAGAGCGCGACTCGCGCCCATTCGATGTCTTCGTTCGTGGGTGTGGGGCGTTGATCCATGGCGGCAGTCTCGCCAGCCATCGCCGAAACCGCACGCAAGAACGAGCGCGCGGTTTTGCAGGCGCTTTCACGCGTTTCCCAGACGCGCGTGGCGGAACTGCTCGGGGTTTCGGACAGCACCGTGACACGGTTCAAGGAAGGCGGCATCGAGCAAGCCTGCGCCCTGCTGGCGGCCTGCGGTTTGCGCGTCGTCGGCGAGGATATGCAGTGCTTCTCCCGCGACAAGGTGCACGCGCTGCTTACGCTGGCGCGCGATCACCTGGTGCAGATGGAGAAGCCGGAGGAACTGTCGTGGGAGTGAACGCGCGCCACAAGTACGAACGGCAGGCGTACCCGGCCCGAATGCCAATTGCGCTTCGAACTGCCTACACGCAGCAGCGCAAGTTGTCGCGGCTCCGCGGCATTGAATGGTTGTTCACACCGGAGACATGGCTGGTTGTTTGGGAACTGTCCGGTCGCCTAAGTGAGCGGGGTAACGGGCTTGGCAAATACGTTATGACCCGGCCGGGGGATTCGGGCCCGTACTCCGAAGACAACGTTCGAATTCGGAAGCATGAGGAAAACGTCCGAGAGGCTCGTCAGGTCAATCCGCGCAGCACATTGGAACTATCGGAGCGCGCAATCGGCCGAGGTCGTGGGTGGTGCATGTTTCGAGGACGTTTCCGCGTCTCTGTTGCTCGAAAGTGGGTCGGTGACTTCCGGTTGCAGACCGATGCCGAGTCCGCATATCGCGAAGCCGTAGAGCAACGCCGCGCCGAGATAGCCAGCGCCGCACTCTCGTGCAAAGAGACGGCGCAGCGACTTATATGGGAGACGGATTGATGGGGGCATTCGTGATGAAGCAGATCGATTTCATCAGTAGTGACGGCGCTGATTCAGCCGCCTTCCGCGACATCCGCGCGACGCGACCAAGCGTCGCCGAGGAAAAGGCGCAGCTCTCTCTGATCCTCCATCGACTGTGTGCCAGGGCTCCATCGACGTAACGCGGCGGTGGCTCGAAGCGCAGAAGCGCGCGAGGAAAGTGGCTGCCGACGCCAGGGCCTCAGTTCAGGCTCTTGCCTCGGCGATTTCCGAGATGCAGAGGTTCGAGCGATGACTTCGCCAACCAAATGCCCCGGTATGCGCGACGCGCGGATGTCGCTGATCGGCATCTTCCTCTGCTGCCAGCGCCAGGACGACAAGGCCCGCGGCAACCCGTCGGCCGTGAAGCTCGACTCTGGGCGCTGGACGTGCGCGAGCATGGTTCCGCCGGCAGGGTGGCCGAAAGCATGAGCCGCCGACCGTGGACCGTCGTCGAGGTCGAGATGCTGCGTCGGAATTTCCCCGATAGCCGCACCGACGACCTGGCGCAAGCGCTCGGCCGCAACTACGGCCCGGTCGCGCAGAAGGCAGCAAGTCTCGGTCTGGTCAAGAGCGACGCCTATCTGCAGAGCCCGGCTGCGCACCGACTCGATGGCGTCAAGGGCATCGGTACTCGCATTCAGCCCGGCGCTGTGCCGTGGAACAAGGGTTTGCGCGGCGTCGTCGGTGTGCAGGAGGCCTGCCGCGCCACGCAGTTCAAGAAGGGTCGGCCTGCCGAAGAGGCGCGGAACTACCTGCCGGTCGGCACCATCCGCATCAATGCGGACGGCTGCCTCGAACGCAAGCTGACGGATGACCCGAGCCTTGCGCCGGCCCGCCGTTGGGAGCCAGTTCATCGGCTGGTCTGGATCGAGGCGCACGGCCCGGTTCCCGCCGGGCATGTGGTCGTGTTCTTGCCAGGTCGGCGCACGACTGAACTCGAGCGCATCACCCTCGACGCCGTCGAGTTGGTCACCCGCCGGGAGCTCATGAACCGCAACACGGTGCACGCGAAGTACCCGCCCGAGCTCGCGCGCTTGGTGCAGTTGCGCGGCGCCCTCCAACGGCAGATCAACCGCAAGACCAAGGAAGCCGAGACAGCATGAGCCAAGACATCACCGCACTGCGCGAGCAGTTGTTCGCCACGCTGGCCGCCGTGAAAGCGGGAACGATCGACCTCGACCGTGCGCGGGCCGTCAACGAGATCGGCAAGACACTCGTCGACACTGCTCGCGTCGAGGTCGACTACCTGCGTGCCACCGGGGGCGGCGAAAGCTCGTTCCTCGATACGTCGATCGGTGCTGACAACGTGCCAGAGGGAATCACCGGACGCACGGTGCATCGGCTGCGCTGAGGTCATCATGCTCGCCTGCGACTGGACTCACCCCGGCGCCGATGCCTACTCCGGCACGCCGCGCGCCTCTTTGGTTACGGCGACCCGCTTGAGGTCGCTGCTTTCATACAACCCGGATACCGGTCGATTCGGGTGGCTGGTTGATCGCAATGCAAAGAGCAAAGCGGGGGACCCGGCCGGCTGCGAGGGCTCTCAGGGCTATATCGACTTAACGGTAGATGGGCGCAAGTACAAGGCGCATCGCTTGGCGTGGCTTCATTTCTATGGGCAATGGCCAACCAAAGACATCGATCACATCAACGGCGTCCGCGGGGACAACCGAATCAAAAACCTCCGCCTTGTCAGCAACGAAGAGAACAGTTGGAACCGAAACAAGGCCAACCGTAATTCCCGCACTGGTGTGATTGGTGTTTCTGTATGCAAGTGGAACCCCGAGTTGTTCGTCGCCGCGCTGCACAAAAACGGCAAGCAGAAGTTTCTGGGGCGATTTCGCTCAATTGCTGAAGCAAAAGCAGCCTACGAGGGCGCGAAGGCTGAGCATCTGAAGGGGCTTCAATGCTGATCGACTCTTGTTCTTGGGACCGACCTGGAACAGACCCTTACTCCGGGACCTCCGCTGCAGCAATCATGGCGATGGCCGAGATTCCGCAGCCGGTGCGCCTGGTCCTCGCCGAGCGCGCCGAGCGCCACGATTTCTACGACGCAGTCCTGATCGACCGCGACAGCATCCGCGGCCAGCGCGCCGACTACACCGACCTCCGCAGCATGGCGTTCGGCTCGCGCGGCAAGGTCTGCACCACCGTGACGCGCAACTGGCCCGCGAGCCAGGTCGAAGGCGGCTGGGTCTACTGCGAGGGCGCCTGGTGTGTCCTGATGCCGGCACCGTGCCGCAATTGGTCGATCGTCACCCGCATCGACCGCCCCGCACCGCTGGCCCCGCTCGCCCCCGCCTACCTCGACGGCGCCGACCTCATCCCCGCCGGGCCGATCGGCACCGGTCCGGGCTACGCGTACGCGATCCCCCTGGCGCCTGCGATCGGCGAAGGGCAGGGCTACGGGGCGTCTTGGGGGGCGCAGGGGGGGTTCGGGTACGCGATCGACTTCAGGCAGACGGCGCTTTGCGACTGCGTGCCGAGGGTGGTGTGCGTGCCGGCAGTGCCGGAACCGATGACGGCCGTCCTTTTGATCGCTGGACTTGCGGCTGTTGCCGTGTGGAGAAAAAGAGCATGAGTACACCGAACATCCCAGCAGCCCGCTTGTTGATCACCCCAGTTGGCAGTCCCTGCAACCACGCCGTCCCGGAAGTGAAGTTGCCTCCGAACCGCATGCGTCACCGAGCGGCGCTCATCAACAACCGCGGAGGGGTGTCGGCGCTCTGCTTCACGAAGCCACGGGCCATTGACATGAAGCGGGCGACGTGGACCACAAGCGACGAGGCGACGACGTGCCCACGGTGCCAGCACTTGATCGCCGTGCGAATGGCGGGTGTCAAGTGATCGCGGCGGGGCTGGGGTTCGTGGTGGCGAGCGGGAAGCGATGAACCGCAACGAGTGGACGGCACGCTACGCGGCCAGGGTAGTGAATCGCGCCGGATGGACTCATGAGGAGGCGCAAGAAGCCGCACGAGTTGGCGCCGAAGTCTACGAGAACAACGCAGCCGGTAACGCGCTCGCATGGGAAGACCCGGAGGCGGAAGCCGATGAGGAAATGTCGTATTGGACTGACGACGAGGGCACCGCATGACCACCCACCTCAACCGCCTCGAACCCGCCCGCATCGCGCGGGAGGAAAGGAAGACATGAGCGACGACATGCAGAGCGCGCTTGACCGCCGCGACCAGCCGTTCTACGCCGAGTTGAAGCTCATCGGGGAAGCCATCGGCTACGGCCGCGCGCAGCAAATCCTCGGCGAGTTGTGGGACGCGATGTTGATCGCCGAGTACGGAGTTGGCTGTCGCGGGCAAATGGGCGTCACGGTCAAGGACAAGCGGCCCGGCGCCAACAAGGGCAAGAAGCGGCAAGCAGACGGGAGTCTCCGATGAGCAGCGAGACAGAGCGCGAGGCAGCGTACTCCTTCTTTAAGGCGCACTCCGATTGGCTTGCCGACAACTGGTCGCTGAGTTCGGAAGGTTGGCAGTACAGGGCCGAGTTCGATCGACACGTAGCGGCTATCGCCACCCACTCCGCAGAGCCGCCCCTCACTGCATGGGTCGACCAAAACGTCAAAGGCAATTCATCGCTTCTGCAAGCGATGCGGAACCATGTTGAGGCCGCCGCAGAGCCGCCCCGCACGGTCAAGGGCGACGGGGAACACACATTCCTCGTCGAGCGCCCTGACGGCACATACGACCGCAAGGCGCGCGCCGACCTGAAGCCCGACGACATGATGGTGTTCGACGGGCCAGATTCGTTCGCCGACATCAACGCGGCGAAGGCCGAGCTGGACGCGGAGATCGAAGCTGCGGGCGGGCTTGATGCGTGGCGGGCGCAGGGAACGGTCACGGGCGACGGGGAGGGGGAGTTGCCGGAGTTGACCCGCGCAAGCAACGAAAAAATGCGCGTGATCTGGAAAGCGATCGGTATGTGGGCGTCGCTTCGCCCCGGCGATGAGTCGATACGTGCGTACAAGGTTGCGACTGCGCTGATCAACGAATACGCCGACGATCGCGCCCGTGCCGCCGTCGCCCAGGCCCTCAAGGGTCTAGGCGCAGACGTTGTTCCGCTGCCGACGAACGAGGATCAGGCCGTCTTGATGGCGCTGCTCGGCACCAACTGGCTGTCGCAGCACTCGCCGCACCGACTCACGGACGCCGGCCGAGATACCTTGACCGTCAAGGGTGCGGCGGGGCTGCTGAGCGATGAGCAGATCGTCGACATTGCCGACAAGATTGCTTTCGATTCCGATTGGCTGGGCAGCGATGACGACGTTATCGCTTTCGCCCGTGCGGTTCTCGCCGCATCGCAACCATGAGCGTCACCGAATGGGAGCGCCGCAAGGCCATCTCCAGCGTCCTGCGCGGGATATGGGACACCAAGCGCGACGGGGTCGAGACGTGGGAGCAATCCTTCGCGGCCGCGCGCGACGAGTTGCTCAAGAAGATGGCCCGCGATGTCGTGTTCGCGCGCGAAATGACGTGGGAAGAGTTTCAGCGGCTGCAAGAGTGGCGCAATTTGCCGGCCGACGACACAGGGGCGCAGCCTTGAGAACCGCAGCCGTGGGAACCGTGCGTCACCGTCACGAGCGCAGTAGCTGGCTCATCTGCGGAGGCCGCGCGATGTGGTGCTACCAGTGCGGGGCGTGGCGCGCTATTGAATGGTCGCCTGGCAACCCGCCGCACGCTGTCGGCCCTTGGGAGAAGCCCACCGGCATCGGCGGGCCGAATCCGGCAATGAAGCAGGCCGCAGCCGTGGGGATGAGGGCGGGGAGGGTGGGGCGGTGAGCGTGCGTATCCTGACTGGCGATTGCCGGACGGTACTCGCGACGCTGCCCGAGGCGAGCGTCGACAGCATCGTTACGGACCCGCCCTACGAACTCGGCTTCATGGGCAAGGGGTGGGACTCAACTGGCGTCGCAAACGACCCCGAGACGTGGCGCCAGGCACTGCGCGTGCTCAAGCCCGGCGGTCATCTGCTCGCTTTCAGCGGCACGCGGACCTATCACCGCATGGTCTGCGCAATAGAGGATGCGGGATTCGAGATCCGCGATCAGATCGGCTGGGTCTACGGCTCAGGGTTTCCGAAGTCGCTGGACGTGTC
>CAZZWY010000047.1:0-13501 GCA_964657785.1 uncultured Acetobacteraceae bacterium | reverse complement strand
CGAAGAGCCGGAGGATGACCGCCTGCGCGCCGCCGTTCAGGTAGAAGTCGCGCACCGCGTAGCCGAGCGCGCTGCCGCTCCAGAGGCCGCCGAACTGACGCTCGAAATCGGCGTAGCTGTTGATGACCGTCGGCACGCCGACCGGTCCGCGGCTGGCGCGCCCGACGAACGCGGCGACGGATGTCGCGACGCCGACGATCGTGCGCACGCTGCTCGGCAGCTCTTCGACATACACGCCTGGATAGCTCAAGGTTGCTGGCACGGAGGGCTCCTTCGCGGCCTGGCTGGGGGAACGCCGACGAGCCCCGAAGGCCTCGCCGACCGCACGCCAAAGTTAAGACCCGGCTCCCTTCGGCGCCATCCCTAAGACCTTTCCACGACCTAGGGGGATCGACGTGACCATCGGCCTGCGATGCTTGCCGCCCACCGCATCAAACCGGAGGCCCGCGGGAGCCCTGGCGAGCCCGAGGCGATGTGCACCGACGGCAAGGAGCCGGTGGCAGGGTCTCGCGATGTCGCAGGCCGCGGCCCGCATGAATGGAACAGGCGTTCGATCGGCCTTGCCGGTCGATGACGCGTGCAGAGGGGTCGGCGGAGCCTCAGCCCTGCACCATCTGCACCAGCGGCTTGGCCTGGGTCCCGCATTGCGTCACGCCGGCGGCCTGGCTCGTGAAGGGTGCGCGGAACACGACGATGTTGGGCGTTCCGCAAGGATTGGTGTCGAGCAGCACCGAGCTCCCCTGCCGACCGGCGACCGCGCCGCGCGCCGCCTCGCGGCTCAGCGCCGGTCGCGAGGTCTGCGCATAGGCGGCCAGCGCGATCGCGCAGGCAGCGAGCGCGATGCTGGCGGTGACGAGGCGGTTCTACATCCCGTACGAGCGCTTCGGGTGACAGATCGACGCTGACCTGGATCTGCTTCAGATCCGCCACCTTGACGCCGAACGGCACGTCCGAAGGAACGTCGCGGCTGTGCAGATGGACCGGCGGCTTGAGCGGCGCCGCCTTCGCGGCATCGGCATCCAGCACCTCCAGGCGCGCGCTTTGCGTGTCGAAGGTGCCCGATGCGCCGCCGGTGTTGTTGAGCACCAGCCCGTACCGGATCTCGGCACCGCCCTGCGGGTTGGTCAGCAACTCCAGACGCCCACCGGTCGTGACAGCGATCTTGGCAGACGGGAAGTAGCTGCTGACCTTGTCGCTCAAGGTGGCGACGCCGCCGATGACGCCGCAGACATCCCTACCTTGGCAGCGCGAGCCGCGCCCCGTGATCTGCACGAAGCCGCCGCCATTTTTGGTACGCAACTTGCGTCCACGCGGTGCATCTGGCCTGCCCCCGGGGGAACTTCGATGCCGACGACCACCCAGCTGCCACCGCTCGCCGGCGGTCCCGCCGAAGCGCCGCTCACGGGCATCGCGCCGGTGGACACGCTGCTGCCGGCGTCCCAGCTCCTGGTGTTCGGCTTGCAGCACGTGCTGGTGATGGCCGCGGTCCCGATCACGTCCGTCTTCCTGATCGCGAAGGCACTGAACCTCGACGCCGCGACGACGCTTCGGCTGATCAGTGCCACGTTCTTCGTCTGCGGTCTGGGCAGCCTGCTGCAGGCCTTCGGCCCACTGAAGTTCGGCGCCCGCCTGCCCTTCATGATGATCCCCGGCGGCGCACCGATCGTCATGTTCCTCGGCATCGCGCAGCAACGCGATCTGCAGACCGCCTCGGGCGCGGTCATCCTCACGGCGCTCTTCTACTTTCTCGTGCTGCCGGTGTTCACGCGCGGTCTCCGGTACTTTCCGCGCATCGTCATCGGCACCTTGCTGCTGCTGGTGTCGGTGAACCTGCTGAAGGTGTATGGCGCGGTCATCGTCGGCAAGCCAGGCACGCCCGGCTTCGCCGACCCGGCGGCGATCGGGCTGGCGTTCGCGACGATCGGCCTCACCCTCCTCTTCGCGCGCTTCCTCAAGGGCATGTGGGGACAGGTCTCGGTGCTGCTCGGCCTGGTCGCGGGCACGCTCCTCGCGGCGGTCAGCGGCCTGACCGACTTCAGCGGCGTCGTCGGCGGGCCGCTCTTCAGCCTGCCGACGCTGCTGCCCTTCGGCATGCCGAAGTTCGACCTCGTCGCCGCCATTCCGCTGCTGGTGTTCAGCGTGATCTCGATGGTCGAGGCCACCGGCCAGACGATCGCCGTGGCCGAAGCGGTCGACAAGCCGATCGTGCCGCGAACCGACGTGCCCAGGACCATTCGCGGCGACGCCCTGATGTCGCTCCTCGGCGGCTTCATGGGCACCTCGATGATCATCACCAGCGGCGAGAACATCGGCATCGTCCGGGCCACCGGCGTGCGCTCCCGCTACGTCACCGCCGCGGCCGGGGCGATCCTTCTCTGCATCGCGCTCGTCGCGCCGTTCGGACGGCTCGCCAACGCGATTCCGTCGGCGGTCGTGGGCGGCACGGCGCTGATCGTCTTCGCCATCATCGGCACGATGGGCGTCGACATGCTGCGGCAAGCCGATCTGCGCGAGCGCGGCGGCATGTTCATCCTCGCCGGTGCGTTGACCATGGGCCTGCTCCCCATTCTCGTGCCCGGCCTCTACAGTCACTTTCCGGCGAACCTGCAACTCGTGCTCGGCAACGGCCCGGCCATCGGCTCGCTGACCGCCGTCGCGCTGAACCTGTTGTTCAATCACACCGGCGCCACCGTCGAAGAGAGCCACTGAGATGAAACCGCCCGGAGCCGACATCGATCGCGATCTGCTCGGCGCGGCCGACCTGCTGTTGGTGCCGCAACTGCTGATGCTGCGAAACGGCTCGGTCGTCGACCATGCCGTGCGGGTCGAATCGGGGCGCTTCACCGACGTGGGGCCGGCGGACCAGGTCATCGAAAGGCATCCGCATCTCACGCCGATTCGTCTGCCCGACCGGCTGCTGATGCCCGGATTGATCGACGCCCATCATCATCTGACGCAGTCGTTCGGCAAGTCGCTCGCCGCCGGCGAACCCTCCGAGATCTTTCAGCGCATCTGGGTGCCGCTGGAGGCGAGCATGGACGAGGAGCTCGTCTACAAGGCGAGCAAGCTGGCCGCCCTCGAATCGCTGCGCGGCGGCTTCACGACCGTCTGCGATGCCGGTACCCGGGCGAAGGGCGATCTCTCGGCCATCGCCACCGCCACGCACGAAGCGGGGCTGCGGTGCGTGCTGGGGCTCCTCTGCAACGACGGCGGCAACGACAGCGAACCCGGCCTGCGCCGCGACGTGCTGGCCCGCGCGCGTGAGTTCATCGCCCGATGGCAAGGCGATCCGCTGCTGCATCCGTCGCTCGCGATCTCGGTGCCGGAGGCCGCGTCCGACGACATGCTGGTGGCGGTGTCGGCCCTGTGCGCGGAAGCCGGCGTCGTCTTCCAGAGCCACGTCAACGAACATGTCGCGTCGGTCGAACGGTCGCTGGTTCGACGCGGCATGCGGCCGCTCGAGCTGCTCGATCATCTCGGCGCACTCGGCCCGCAGCTCCTGATCGCGCATGGCACGCTGGTCACGCCGCACGAACTCCACCTCCTGCGGGACACCGATACCGCCATCAGCTACAACCCGGTCGCGAGCCAGTGGAAGGGAAACGCGGTCGCGCCGGCACTGCAGATGGCCGCGATGGGCATCCGGTTCGGGATCGGCACCGACGCGACACGCAGCGATGGCTTCCGCCTGCTCGACGCCGCAGAGTACGCGCAGCGCCTCGCCTTCGGCCTCGGCATCGGCGACTTCTCGAGCGGCGGCGGCTGGACGTGGCTCGATCACGCCACGCACGAAGGGGCGCGCGCCGTCGGCCTGGGCGGCTTCACGGGCGAGATCGCCATCGGCCAGCGCGCCGACTTCCTGATCGTCGACCTCGACGTGCCGGAACTCTGCCCGTTCATCGATATCGACTGGGACCTGCTGCGCCTCGGCAACCGGGATCAGATCGACGCCGTCTTCGTCGACGGGGTGATGCGGCTCTGGCAGGGCTGGCCCGTCGACTGGGACGGTGCCGCCCTCATGCACGACCTGCGCGAGCACGCGGCGCGGGCGATCGCCGCGGCGCCGATCCAGCGCATCCATGCACCGTCGGCACTGGACCGGGAGCGCCGACTGGCGCGCCGCGGTCGTGCCCCAATTCGATGACAGTGACGCGATGACACCGATCCGATGACGCCCTCGACACTCGCCTGGGTCTCGGCGATCGTCCTGGTGGCCAGTTTCATCCAGGGCAGCACCGGCGTCGGCTTCGCGCTGCTCGTGGCGCCGGTGATCGGCCTCCTGGCGCCGACGATGCTGCCGGTGGCCGTGCTCGTGCTGATGCTGCCGCTCAACTTCTACGTCGCGCTTCGCGAACGCGCGGCGCTCGACTTTCGCGGCGGTGCGTGGATCACGGCCGGGCGCGTCCTGGGCACGTTCGGCGGCTTGTGGGTGCTGGCGGTGCTGTCGGCGAGTCACCTGAACGTCCTGATCGGCGTCTCGACCATCGCCGCGGCGCTCGCCACCCTGGCGATGCCGGCGTTCAAGCCGAAGTCGGGCGTGTTCGTCGTCGCCGGCCTGATCACCGGCGTCACCGAAACCGCCACCGGCATCGGCGGGCCGCCGCTCGCGCTCGTGTACCAGCACCATCCCGTGGCGGTCATGCGCTCGACCATCGCCCTGTGCTTCCTGATCGGCGAACTGTTCTCGCTCGCGTTTCTCTGGCAGGCCGACCGCATCGGTGCGGCCCCGTTGACGTGTGCCGCGCAGCTCCTGCCGGCGCTCGCCATCGGGGCCGTGCTGAGCCGGCTCGTCCACCACCGGGTGAACTCGCGCGCGCTGCGCATCTTCGTGATGTCGTTTTCGATCGTCTCGGGGCTGGTGTTGCTCGTGCGCTGAGGCGCGCTGCGCCGACCTGCGGGCAGCGCGATCAGGCCAGGTCGGCCGACGCCTTCATCGCCAGGCGGCCGTCGTGGTCGCGCGCCCAGAGCCGAACGTGGGCGCTGCCCTCACCCTGCGCAGCCTCGATCCGGCCGCAGACGCTGAACGGGTGGGTGTCGAAGATCGGCCGGACGGCGGTGAAGCCAAATCGCCGCACCCGGGCGTCGGCGACTTCGCGGCGCAGCAGGTCCAGCAGCAAGGTGGCGATCAAGGGGCCATGGACGATGAGGCCCGGGTAGCCCTCGACGTCGTTGACGTATGTCCGGTCGTAGTGGATGCGGTGGCCATTGAAGGTCAACGCGGAGTAGCGAAACAACAGCACCGGGTCGGGCGTGATCGTGCGCGAGAAGATTTCGTCGACCGGTGCCGCCTGAGGCGGGGAGGCGGGGGCCTCCGGCGAGGGCGCATCTCGGTAGACGATGTCGTGTTCCTCGGTCACGGCCACGCCGAGCGCGTTGCCGATCCGGTGTCCGACGGTGATGAACACCAGCGAGCCGCTGCGGCCGGTCTTGATCTTCACATCGTCGATGCGTGACTCCCGACGCATCTCGTCGCCGATGCGCAGCGGGTGCGCGAACGCCAGTCGGCCGCCTGCCCACATGCGCCGCGGCAAGGGCACCGGCGGCAGAAAGTCGCCCCGCCGGGCGTGACCGTCGGGCCCGAGTTGGCTCTGTCGGACGCGGGGCGTGAAGTAGAGCCAGTGCCCGAGCGGCGGCAGCTCGGACCCCGGCAGCGGCTCGGGGTCGTCGCGATCCAGTGCGGCGCCGAGCCCGACGATCGGTGCAGCGGTCGCGGTGTCGTGGCGTGTCTCGGTGCGGCCAATCCATTCGCGAAGATGTTCCATGGCGGGATCATCTCTCAAAGTGGGGCGCCCGCATGACTGGCAACGCGTTGAAGAACGAGTCCGCGGCTAGACTCTCCGGTCGACCCCAGGGAGACATGCGAATGAAGACCCGTGCCGCCGTGCTGCAGGCCATCGGACTGCCCGCCCCCTACGCCGACACCCGGCCGCTGCACATCCGCGACGTCGAGCTGGCACCGCCTGGCGACGGCGAGGTGTTGATCAGGATTCGCGCCGCGGGCCTCTGCCACAGCGATCTGTCCGTCATCAGCGGCGACCGACCGCGGCCGGTGCCGATGGTGCTCGGCCACGAGGCGGCCGGCGAGGTCGTCGAGTGCGGCCCCGGCGTGCACGACCTGCGCGCCGGAGACCGTGTCGTGCTGGTGTTCATGCCGAGCTGCGGCTATTGCATGCCCTGCATGGAGGGTCGCCCTGCCCTGTGCGAGCCGGGTGCCGCCGCCAACGGGGCCGGCACGCTGCTGGGAGGATCTCGACGCCTGACGATGGACGGCCAGCCCGTCTCTCACCACGTCGGCGTCTCCTGCTTCTCCGAGCTGGCGGTGGTGTCGCGCCGGTCCTGCGTCAAGCTCGAATTGAGCGAGGCCGACATCAGCCACGCCGAGGCCGCCCTCTTCGGCTGCGCCGTCCTGACCGGCGCCGGCGCCGTCATCAACACCGCACGGGTGCAGGCGGGCAGCTCGGTCGGCGTGCTCGGCCTCGGCGGCGTCGGTTTCTCGGCCTTGCTGGCCGCCGCCGCGAGTGGCGCGCGCGAACTGGTCGCGATCGACCTGAACGACGACAAGCTCGCGCTCGCCCGCGAGCTCGGCGCCACCGCCACCGTGAATGCGGGCGCGGCGGACGCCGCCGAGCAGGTCCGCGCGCTGACCCGGGGCGGCGTCGACTATGCGTTCGAGATGGCCGGCGCGATCCCCGCGATGGATCTGGCCTGGCGCATCACGCGCCGCGGCGGCAGCACCGTCAGCGCCGGCCTGCCCCATCCCGACAAGCGCTTCCAGCTGCCGCCGGTTCAACTGGTGGCCGAGGAGCGGACGCTCCGCGGCAGCTACATCGGCTCGGCGGTGCCCGCCCGCGACATCCCGCGCTACATCGACCTCTATCGCCGCGGCAAGTTGCCGGTCGATCGGCTGATGGGCGAGCGACTGACGCTGAACGACATCAACCGCGGCTTCGACCGACTGGCCAGCGGCAGCGCGATGCGCGATGTCGTCGTGTTCTGAGGCGCTCCCGGGCAGACCTCAGACGGTCCGGCCGCCGTCGACCGGAAACTCCACGCCGGTGATGAAATCGGCGTCGTCGCTGGCCAGGTAGACCGCCGCGCGGGCGATGTCGCGGGGCTCGGAGAGGCGCCCGAGCGGGATCGTCGCGACGAACTTCTTGCGGTTCTCGGGCGTGTCGGGCACGCCCATGAAGCTTTCCAGCAGGCCCGTCACCCCCATCACCGGGCAGATGACGTTGACCCGGATCCTGTCCGGGCCGAGCTCCACGGCGAGCGACTTGCTCATCAGGTTGACCGCGCCCTTGGAGCCGTTGTACCAGGTGAGGCCCGGGCGCGGCCGGATGCCGGCGGTCGAGCCGATGTTGAGGATCACCCCGCCGCCGGCCGCGCGCATCATCGGCACGACGGCATGGGTCATGTGGAAGATGCTCTTCACGTTGATGTCGTAGACCCGGTCGAACTCGGCCTCGGTCACGTTCAGGAGCGGCTGGTTCCTGTGCGTCCAGCCGGCGTTGTTGACGACGATGTCGAGCTTGCCGAAGGCCTCGACCGTCGCCGCGACCAGCGCATCGATGTCGGCGCGCCGGGTGACGTCGCACTTCACGGCGATCGCGCTCGCGCCGAGCGACGCGGCCACTTCCCTGGCCCCGCCTTCGTTGACGTCGGCGATCGCGACCTTGCCGCCCTCGGCGACGTATTGCCGCGCGATCTCCGCGCCGAAGCCGCTCGCGGCGCCGGTGACGATGGCGACCTTGTCTTGCAGTTTCATATCAAGTCTCCTCATGCGCCGTAGTACTGGACGACGGTCTTGACGGTACAGAATTCCTCGAGCGCGAGGAAGCCCTTTTCGCGGCCGTGGCCGCTTCGCTTGACGCCGCCGAACGGCAACTCGACGCCACCGCCGGCGCCGTAGGTGTTGATGAACACCTGGCCGCACTTCATGCGCCGGGCCACCCGGGTCTGGCGACCGCCGTCGCGGGTCCAGATGCCGGCGATCAGGCCGAAGTCGGTGGCGTTGGCAAGCGCGATCGCGTCCTCCTCGTCGTCGAAGGGCATGGCCGACAACACCGGGCCGAAGACTTCGTCGCAGGCGAGCTGATGGTCGCGCGGGACCGGGCCGAACAAGATCGGCGCGACGTAGAAACCCCCGGGATGCACGCCGTCGGCCACCCGACCTTGCGCCAGCACCTCGACGCCGCTCTCCCGGGCCCGCCGGATGAAGCCTTCGACGCGGGCCTTCTGCGCCGCATTGATCAGCGGGCCGCAGTCCCGGTCCTGGGCCGGCGCGCCCGCGGCACTCTGCGCGAAGCGCTCCGCCACCTTGCCGACGAAACGGTCGTAGACCGAGCGCTGCACCAGCAGGCGACTTCCCGCGGAGCAGGTCTGCCCGCCGTTCTGCGTGATCGCCTTCAGGACGAAGCCGGCCGCGCGATCCAGATCCGCGTCCTCGAAGACGATCTGCGGACTCTTGCCGCCGAGTTCGAGCACGCACTTCAGGGTGCGATCGGCCGCCGCCTTCTGCACCAGGGTGCCGACCTCCGGGCTGCCGGTGAAGGTGACGAAATCGATGTCGCCGTGGGCCGTCAGCGCGGCGCCGGCCTCTTCGCCCAGGCCGGTCACCACGTTGAGGGCGCCATCCGGCAGGCCCGCCTCCTTGGCGATCCTGCAGAACGCCAACGGCGTCATGCAGGCATCTTCCGACGGCTTGAGGACGGCGGCGTTGCCCATGGCCAGCGCCGGCACCACGGAACGGCCGAACATCTGCGCCGGGTAGTTCCACGGCAGGATGTGCGCCGTCACGCCGTAAGGTTCGCGCACGACCACGACCTGGAAGTCGCCGAGATAGGGAATCTCCTGGCCGTGCACCTTGTCGGCGCCGCCGGCGTAGAACTCGCAGTAGCGCGCGGCGACGACGATGTCGTTGCGCGCCTGGCTGATCGGCTTGCCGGTATCGCGCGACTCGATCCGGGCGAGCTCCTCGGTCTGCGCCAGGATCAGGGCACTCATCTTCTGCAGGATGCGGCCGCGCTCGGTCGCGGTGAGCTTGCCCCACGGCCCGTTCAGCGCGGCACGCGCGGCGGCGACGGCCTGGTCGATGTCGGCCGCGGTGCCGCGCGCCAACCGATCGAAGACCTCGCCGGTGCTGGGATCGATGACCGGGAGCGTCTGCCCGTCGCTCGCGTCGACCCACTGTCCGTTGATGAAATGCTGAGCCATGCGGGGCACTCCTTGTCGTGAGGGGCTGTCGTGTGAGGGTGGCGTGAAAGCGTCAGGGGTTCGCGCCGACTGCCGCGTCCTCGGCCTGTAATTCTCCGCGCTCGAGGACGAGCATCTGCGCCGGGATGTCCCTGAGCAGACTGCGGTTCGATTCGGTGATCACCACGCAGAGCGTCGGTCGCGCCTGGTGCAAGCGGTGCAGCGAGGCGGAGTATTGCTGCGCGAGCACCGGGGCCAGCCCCTGGAACGGCTCGTCCAGCAGCACGATCCGCTCACCGGCCATCACCGCGCGACCGAGGGCGGCCATCTTGCCCTGCCCGCCGGAGAGGGCCGCGCCCGAGCGCGCCAGCATCGGCTTGAGCTCCGGCACGATGTCGAGCGTCTCGGCCAGGCGCGCGTCGACCGCCCGCTTCTGCAGACCGATCACTTCGCAGGGAAAGCGCAGGTTCTCCTCGATCGAGAAGGTCGGGAACATGACCCGGTCCTCGGGTGCGTAGCCGATGCCGAGCCGCGCCCGCAGGCGTGCCGGAACCGTCGCCAGGTCCTGGCCGTCGAGCGTCACCCGGCCCCCGTGGCCCTCGCGAAAGCCCATGATGAGCCGCAGCAGCGTGGTCTTTCCCGCGCCGTTGCGCCCGACGACGGCGATGGTGGAGCCGCTCCTCAGGCTGGCGCTGATGCCCCGCAGCACCGGGATGCCGGCGATCTCGGTCGAGACGTTCTCGAGCACCAGCATGCGTCACTCCCCGATCACGTTCTTCAGGACGACCGGATCGCGCAGCACGTCCTCCGGCTTGCCGTCCGCCGCCACCTTCCCTGCGATCCAGGCCGCGAGCCGGGTCGCGTAGCGGCGCACGATGTCGATGTCGTGCTCGACGAAGATGCTCGTCACCTTGCGCTCGTCGAGCGCGCGCATGAGCACCGCCATCAGCGGGTGCTTCTCGTCGCTGGACACCCCGCTCGTCGGTTCGTCCATGATCATCAATTTCGGCCGCAGGACCAGCGCCATCGCGACGTCCAGCAGTTTGCGCTGCCCCTCGGGCAACGCGCCGGACAGGTCGTTCGCGCGGCGGTGGAGCTGCAGCAGCTCGAGGGTCGCGTCGACCTCGTCGGCGTCGACCGCCTGCGCCAGCGGTCGCCAGAGGCCCGACCGGCGCTCGACGGCCGACGCGGCGAGCAGGAGGCACTGGCGGACCGTGTGCTCGGTGAAGACCTGCGGAAGCTGGAAGGAGCGTCCAAGGCCGCGCCGCGTGATCGCCCGGGGGCTCCGACCCGTCACCTCGTGGCCGTCGAAGTACACCCGCCCGCTGGTCGGCTTGAGATAGCCGGTGCAGATGTTGATGAAGGTGGTCTTGCCCGCGCCGTTCTGACCGACGACGGCGAGCCGCTCGCCGGCCATCAGGTCGAAATCGATGGCGTCCGCCGCGACCACGCCGCCGAATCGCAGCGACAGCCCGCGCGTGCTGAGCAGACCCTTCGGATCGGCGCTCAACGCACGGCCCCCTTGGCGCGCAGTGGCTTCTCGAGCAGGCCGTAGAGGCCGGTCGGCGCGACGAACACCATCAGGATCAGCACCAGGCCGAGAACCAGCTGCCAGGCGCCGGTCAGCAGGGCGGCGGCATAGAGCTTCACGAACTCGAACACGAAGGCGCCGATGAAGGCGCCGACGGCGTGGCCGGCGCCGCCGAGGATCGCGATGAAGACGATCTCCGCGGAACGCACCCAGTAGCCCATCTCCGGCGTCACGAGGCCTTGCGTCAATGCGAACAACGCGCCGCCGAGACCGCACAGCGCCGCCGACAGCACGTAGCCGCCCCAGAACACCCGTTTGGCCGAAATGCCGAGGTATTCGAGGCGCGTCTCGTTCGTCTTGATGGCCGCCAGCGCCTGGCCGTTGACGCTGCCGAAATAGCGCTGGACGGCGAGCCCGGCCAGCACGGCGAGCGCGAGCGCGAGCAGGAGCAGCGCGGTCTCGAAGCCTTCGCGCTCGAGAGGCTGGAAGCCGAAGGTGGGTCGATCGAACCGAAGGCCGTCGGTGCCGCCGGTCAGGCCGCCGAACTTGCCGAGCACCGAGAACAGGACCATCGAGAACGCCAGGTTGAGCATGCCGAAGAAGATGCCGCGGTAGCGCACCATGAAGACGCCGATCACCGCGCCGGCGAGCGCCGCGCCGGCGGTGCCGAGGAGCACCAGCAGCAGCGCGTCCAGGTGCCAGGCACGCGCGATGAACGTCACGCCGTAACCCGCCAGGCAGGCGAACATCGCGTGGCCGAACGAGACCTGCCCGGCGCGGATCAGGACGATCACGCCGAGCACGGCCAGGCCGTTCGAGAGCGACAACAGCACCGGCGTCTTCAGCCAGGGCAGGCCGAGGCTGAGCGCCAGCACGAGCACCAGCAAGCCCGCCACCATCAGGCGCAGTCGAGGAGATCCCACGTCAGATCCTTCGCGCCGCGACGGTCGAGAAGAGGCCCTCGGGCCGAATCAGGAGCACGCCGACCATGATCAGATAAGGCATCAGCACCTCGGCCTCCGGCAGCAGGTAGATGGCGAACGAGCGGGCCAGGCCGATCATCAGCGCCGCGAGCGCCGCCCCGCCGATCTGGCCCAGGCCGGCGGTGGCCACGACGGCGAACGACAGGACCATCATGTCGGCACCGATGCCCGGGGTGAAGGAGGTGGTGGGCGATGCCAGTGCGCCACCCAGCGCCCCCAGCGCGCCGCCGAGGGCGATGGTGAGCCAGGTGACGCGGTGCGTGTTGACCCCCATGGCGGTGGCCACTTCCCGGTGGTGCGTGACGGCGGTGACCTGCCGGCCCAGGGCGGTCCCGCCGAGGAACCACCGCAGGCCCACGAACGCCAGGATCGCGACGAGCGGCAACACGAGCAGCTGGTAGCGGGTGTAGGTGATCCCCGCGACGCTGAGGGTTCCCAGCTGATTCACCACGTCCGAGACGAAGACCGGTTGCACTCCCCAGATCAGGCGCTGCAGGTCTTCGAGCACCATGAAGGCGGCGAAGGTCACGAGCAGCTGGAGGATCGGATCCTTGTCGAGGATGCGGCGCAGCAACGCCCACTCCAGCACCGTGCCGAGGAAACCGCCGATCACGATCGCGGCCGCGAAGAGCGCCGGCAGCGCCAGCCAGGCCGGCAACCCGAACCGGGTGATCGCGAGCCCGAGCGTGGCCGCGAAGTAGCCGCCCCAGGCATAGAGGCTGCCGTGGGCAATGTTGAGGATCCGCATGACGCCGAAGATCAGCGTCAGGCCGAGCGCGACCACGAAGAGGAGCGCTGCGTACGACACGCCGTCCATCAGTGCCAGGGCGATCAGGCTTGCGTCCATGAATGAGGTTTCAGCGCGGGAGCGCGGTCGACGAAGCGGTCCGGCGACGGCCGGGCCGTGAATCCGTGATGGGCAGGAACAGGACGCGGCCTACTTGAAGTCGTAGGACTTGAACCGGTCGCTCTTCAGGATCGCCGGGTTGATCGTCTTGATCCAGTCGAGCGACCTCTGCCCGACCGGCGCCGTCACCATGTCGGCGGGGACCAGCGTCATCTTGTCCATCACCGCGAACGGGTACTGCGGCACCCGCTTCGTCACGCCGAGCATCTGGTCTTCGAGGCCCTGGCCGTCGTCGCGCATGCGGATGTCGCGACCGTAGGCCTTGAAGGTCATCTTTCGCATCGCCTCGGCGACCTGCTCGGGGGCCGGCCACTTGCCGCCGTTCGCCTTGATCGCCGCCTCGTAGCCGGTTTTCAGACCGGCGAGCGCCTGCGCCATGTGATAGGTCGGGTAGATCGGGTAGGCGCCGGTCTTGGCGCGGAACTTGGCAATGAAGTCCTTGTGCCGCGGATCGTCCCGGGTCTCCGGATGGGCCCAGTAGTGATCGCCGCGACCGCCGACGATGATGCCGTCCGGCACGGCGGCGCCGAGCCGTTCGAGCGAACTCTCCAGCAGCGGCATCACATAGAGCGGGCCTTGCGTGAACAAGCCGCGCTGGCCGGCCTGGCGCACGAAGGTGTCGAGGTCTCCGCCCCAGGAAGTGTTCAGCACGACGTCGGGCTTGAGCGCCTGCAGGCGGCTGATCTCGGTCGAGAAGTCGGCGGCGCCCACCTTCGGGAACATCTCGGCCACGACCTTCACGTTCGGCTTGAAGACCTTCAGCGTCGCGAGGAAGATCTCCCACGAGTCGCGGCCCCAGGCGTAGTCCATGTTGACCACGGCGATGGTGTTGAAGTCGGGCCGGGTCCGCATCAGGTAGAGCACCGTCGCGACCATCTCGGTGGTCGC
>CAZZWY010000046.1:1913-13646 GCA_964657785.1 uncultured Acetobacteraceae bacterium | reverse complement strand
TGAAACCGGGGTCGCCTCGGGCCCGGCGACCCGGCTGTGTCGCCGCGGCGCCTGCGTGCTGCTGCTCGCGGCGCTGACGGCCTGCAACTCGGTGCCGCTCACGGCACGCAAACCGGTCGCCACCGCAGTTCCGCCTGCGAGCGCAGCGGCGGCCGCGCCCGTACCGCCGCCCTCGCGGCCGGCGCCTGAGGTGCCGCCCGCGTTGCCCGCCTCCGCGCCCGCACCCGAAGCGGCAGCGGCTCCTGCCTCCGCGTCGATCGAGAGCCCGGCCGTCGCGGCCCGCTTCCCGGACCCGGCGTCGACCTTCTCGACCCCCGCCTTCGAGCCCGGCCGCGACGCCTTCACCAGCAACGCCGAGCTCGCGCTTCTGCTGCACCGGATCGCCGCCGAGCATCCGGACGCGGTCGACCTCGTCCAGGCGGGCAGCTCGCAGACCGGCATTCCGCTCGAGGCACTGGTGCTTTCGCAAGACCGGCAAGAGGGGAAGGACCGCCTCGGCAGCGTGCCGTCGGCGCGGCCGACGGTGCTGCTGGTGGGGCAGCAGCACGGCGACGAGCCGGCCGGCAGCGAGGCGCTGCTGGTCATCGCGCAGTCGCTCGCGGGCGGGCCGCTGCAGTCGCTGCTCGCCCGCATCAACGTCGTGATCCTGCCGCGCGCGAATCCGGACGGTGCGGCCGCCGGGCGGCGACTCTCGGCAAGCGGCATCGACATCAACCGCGACCATCTGCTGCTGCGCACGCCCGAGGCGCAGGCGCAGGCGCAGCTCGTGCGTGATTTCAGGCCGATGGTGGTCGTCGACGCGCACGAATACGCCGCGATCGGTCGCTATGCGGAGAAGTTCGGTGCGGTGCAGCGTTTCGACGCGCTGCTGCAGTACGCGACGGTCGCGAACCTGCCCGACTTCGTCGCCAAGGCTTCGGAAGAGTGGTTCCGTGTGCCGCTGGTCAAGCGACTCAAGGAGGCCGGCCTGACCAGCGAGTGGTACTACACCACCTCCGCCGGCGTCGCCGACAAGAAGCTCTCGATGGGCGGCGTCCAGCCCGACAACGGCCGCAACGTCGACGGCCTGCGCAACGCGGTGAGCCTGCTCGTCGAGACCCGCGGCTCGGACCTCGGCCGTGCGCACCTGAAGCGTCGCGTCCTGACGCAGGTGAACGCGATCGGCAGCGTGCTCTCGAGCACCGCGACGCGCGCCGCCGACCTGACGAAGCTGCGCCAGTTCGTCGAGGCCGACGTCTCGGCGCGGGCCTGTCAGGGCGACATGGTCGTCGAGGCCGGGCCGACGCCGAGCGAGTACTCGCTCGTCATGCTCGACCCGGTGACCGGTGCCGACAGGCGGCTCAACGTTTCGTGGGATTCCGCGCTCGCGCTCGTGGCGTCGAAAATCCGCAGCCGCCCGTGCGGCTACCTGCTCGGTGCCGATCAGACGGATGCGGCGATGCGCCTGCGCGGCCTCGGGATCCAGGTCAGCCGGCTCGACGAAGCCGGCGCGCTGCGCGGCGAGACGTATCACGAGACCGCGCGCGACGTCGGCCCGCGCAGCGACGGCCGCGGCAGCGTGGCCGATGCCGGCGGCATCGTCCTGGTGAAGGTGGCGCTGGTGCCGGCGCTGGTCGACGCGCCCGCCGGAAGCTACTACGTGAGCCTCGAGCAGCCGTTCGCGAACCTCGTCGTCGCCGCGCTCGAGCCGGACACGCAGAGCAGCTTTTTCGCGAGCCGCATTGTCAGCGACGTCGGCAGCACGGCGCGACTGATGGTGCGGCCCGAGCTGCGCATGACGCCACTGCCCTGATCCCCATCAAACCATTCGAGCCGGCTCGACACGAACCCGAGGTTCCGCATGAAAGCGATTCGACTTTCGCCCGACGCTTCTGAAGCGCCACGGGGCCGCGCCCAGGCATGGCGCGTCTACCGGCATCGGCTGCCGGTGCGCCTGATGCACTGGATCAACGTCGTCTGCATGACGATCCTGCTGATGAGCGGCCTGACGATCTTCAATGCGCACCCGAACCTGTACTGGGGCGTCGACTCGGACTTTGCCCACCCCTGGCTCAGCATCGGCTCGACCGCGGCGCGGGGCGGCGAGGTGGGTGTGACGACGGTCGCCGGCCACCGCTTCGATACCGACGGCGTGCTCGGCCGGTCGCGGGAGGCCGGCGAGGCGTCGCTGCGGGCGTTCCCGTCGTGGGCGACGATTCCGAGCCGGCAGTCGCTCGCGTTGGCGCGCAACTGGCACTTCTTCTTCGCCTGGCTCTTCGTCGTCAACGGCGTCTGCTACGTGCTCTACGCGATCTTCAGCGGGCACCTGCGCCGCGACTTGCTGCCGACGCGCGCCGAGCTCCGTCGCATCGGTCCGGCGATCGTCGACCACCTGCTGTTGCGGCACCCGACCGGCGAGGCGGCGACGCGCTACAACGTGGTGCAGAACCTCGCGTACCTCGGCGTCATCTTCGTCCTGCTGCCCCTCGTGATCCTGGCCGGCACGGCGATGTCGCCGCGGCTCGACGCGGCGATCCCGGGCTGGATCGACCTCTTCGGCGGCCGCCAGGGCGCGCGCTCGGTGCACTTTCTCGCGGCCTGCGGCCTGCTGCTCTTCGTGCTCGTGCATGTGTTCGAAGTGCTGATCAGCGGTGTCTGGAATCAACTGCGCGGCATGGTGACCGGCTACTACACCGTGCGTGCCGACAAGGGAGCGGACTGATGCCGAAGCGCCAAATCACGAGCGGCCACCCGCAGCGCCCGCCCAGCCGCCGCACCGCCTTGCGGGCTGCCCTGGGCGCGGTCGGCACGCTGTCGCTCGCCGGCTGCGACCGCCTCTCGAGCAGCCAGGGCTTCGTCGACCTGCTCAAGCGCGCCGAGAACCTGAGCCACGCGGCGCAGCGCACCGTCGCCGGCCGCCAAGCGATGGCGCAGGAATTCAGCCAGGCCGATGTGGCCGCGCACTTCAAGGGCAACGGCACCTTGAATCCGTCCGAGTCCGACTACCAGGCCCTGCGCGAGAACGGCTTTCGGGACTGGAAACTCGAAGTCACCGGCCTCGTCGAAGCACCCGCTGCCTACAGCCTCGCCGACCTGCGCGCCATGCCCTCGAGGACGCAGATCACGCGCCACGACTGCGTCGAAGGCTGGAGCACGATCGGCAAGTGGAAGGGCGTGCAGCTCTCGCACGTTCTCGGGCTGGTCCGGCCGAAGCCGAGCGCGAAGTTCGTCGTGTTCCGCTGCGCCGATTCGCTCGACGAGCCCAAGCCCGGCGAAGAAGAAAGCGACGACAGCAACAACTACTACGAAAGCGTCGACATGGACGACGCCTACCACGTGCAGACCGTGCTCGCCTACGACCTCAACGACCATCCCCTGCCGGTGGCCAACGGCGCGCCGCTGCGCGTGCGCATCGAGCGGCAACTCGGCTACAAGCACGCCAAGTACCTGATGCGGATCGAACTCGTCGAGAGCTTCGCCAAGATCGGCGCAGGCAAGGGCGGGTACTGGGAGGATCAGGGGTACGAGTGGTACGCGGGCATCTGATTCATGAAGCCGATCGTCTTCGCACTCATCGCGCCGCTGCTGACGACCGCCGGCCTGTTCGCACACGCGGCGGACGACGCTGCGTGGCGGGTCTTCGCGCAATCCGACGAGGAGGAATGGTCGGGCCAGCCCGAGTCGTTGCGCGTGAGCGCGCCGGACCTCGGCGCAAAGACGATCCGGATCAACGGCCGCATGCTGTCGAAGAAAACCCGGCACGTCGACCCGGTCTACTGGTCCGTCACGGCCGAAGCGTGCAATGCGGACTCGGGCCAGCTGGTCACGTCGGACTTGAGTGGCAATTACGTCGTGCCGTTCGATTTCGTCAAGGGCGCGAACACTTTCGAGTCGATCACGGCGCAGGCGATTTGCAGCGCCTATTTCAATGCCAACAAATGAGTGGGCGAATCAGATTGGGCGAATCAGCAATTGATCAGGCCTGAATCAAGCCCCAGCGCAGCGCGACCAGCGTCAGCTCCGACTGGTTGCTCGCGCCGACCTTCTGCTTCACGTGGTACAGATGCGTGCCAACGGTGCTCGGCGCGAGGCTGAGGTCGTCGGCGATCTGCGCCACGCTCTTGCCATGCGCGAGCTGGATGAAGACCGAAAATTCGCGTTCGCTCAGCACTTCCGCCGGACTGGCGTCTCCGCCGATCTGCGCCAGCGCCAGGGCCTGCGCCGTTTGCGCATCGACGTAACGCTCGCCGCGCGCCACCGCCGTCACGGCGGCGATGAGCGTGTCGGGGGCGCTGCGCTTGGCCAGGTAGCCGAGCGCTCCGGCGCGCAGCACGCGCCGCGGATGGGCGGTGTCCTCGTGCGCCGAGAGCGCCAGCACGCGCGCCTTCGGGTCCTGCGCCAGCAGACGCCGTACGGCCTCGAGGCCGCCCATGCCCGGCATCGACAGGTCCATCACGACGACGTCGGGTCGCACGCGGGGATAGTCCAGGCACGCCTGCTCGCCGCTGTCGGCCTCGGCGACGACCTCGACCTCGGCATTCGTCAGCAGCATGCGAAACCCCATGCGCACCAGCGCATGGTCATCGACGAGCATCACGCGGATCATGCGACGACCGCCTTCGCCGCCACGCCGAGCGGCAGCCGGACGCTCAGGCGCGTGCCGCGCGGCTGCACCGCCGCGACGTCGAGCGTGCCGCCGATCGTCTCGACGCGCTCGGTCAGCCAGCGAAGGCCGTATTGCCCGGCGCGTGCGGACCAGTCCGTCGGCAGGCCCCGGCCATCGTCCTGCAGCGTCAACCTCACCCCCGCCCCGGTGCCGCGCACCGACAGCTGGAGCGTTCGCGCCTGCCCGTGGCGCAGGGCGTTGCTGATGCCTTCCTGCGCGGCACGGTACAGGGCGAGGGCCGCCTCGGCGTCGAGTGCGCAGCCGTCGAGCTCGACGTCCAGCACGATCTCGACCTCCGGATGGCTGCGCCGCAGACGCTCGACCAGGTCGGACAAGCCGTCGGCGAGGCCGAACTTGTCGAGCACCAGCGGCGTCAGGCGCGGGATGATGCCGTGCATCGCGTCGTAGAGCCGTGACGATTCCTCGGCGATCAGGCGCGCCGCCGCTTCCGCCTGCGCGTCCAGCCCGCGGATGCGTTGGGTGATCGCCAGGGCCATGCTGCGCATCGCCGTCACCGACTGGCCGAGCTCGTCGTGCAGCTCGCGCGCGATCATGTGGCGCTCGCGCTCGACGTGCTGGTCGATCCAGTGCGTCAGCTCCCGGCTGTCCGAGAGCTGCAGTTCGGCCCGCACCGCCCGACGTTCGGTCTCGATGTGATCCCGCAGCTCGTCGACCATGCGGTTGAAGGCTGCGCCGATGGCGGCCGCCTCCTGGCCCGCCAGGCGCGGCAACTGCACGTCGAACCGGCCCGCCTGCAGCTGGTTCAACCCGGCGACGATCTGCCCGAGCGGCCGGATCGCGCGCCCGACCAGCCAGAACACCAGGGCATTGGCCACCAGCAGCAGCGCGAGGCCGCTGCCGGCGAGCACCTTGACGTCGTCCCAGGCGTCGAGCACCGCCCGCGACGCGTTCGAGCGCACGACCAGCTTGCTGTCCGGGAACTGGATGGCGTTGACCGACGGCAGCGGCGCCACCAGCCGGTCGAACCACAGCGGCGCGTCGCGGCCCGCCTTGTACGGGGACGGAGGAGAGCGGTACAGCTCGCGCCCGTCCGCGTCGACGAGCGAAATGTCGTTGGAGCGCACCCGGCCGATGCCCTGCAGGAAGGCGAGCATCGCCGGCGTGCCCTGCGCCGCGTAACGCCAGGCGGTGCGGTCGAGCAGCTGGGCGGCGACGCGGTTGGCCGACACCACCTCCTCCTGCACCGACTCGCGCATGTCGCGCAATTGCAGCCACAGCAGTGCCGCGACGGACAGCACGGTGAGGGCACCGACGATGAGGTTGATCTGCAGCCTGAGACCCATGGGGCGTCGATGGTATCGGTCGGCGCCCGGGCGACGCTTCGCGGTGCTTCGCAGGGGCGGCGATTCATGAAAATCATGAGCTCGCAATCATGACGCGCGCACTGTCCCCGGCGCCGGGTCGGCGCCAAGATTCGCATCGGGACAAGACGTCCCCGCGGGCACCGCCGGTTTCCGCGCCACCCGTCAGGAGACTTCCCCATGCAATGGCAGACCCCCACCGCGACCGACTTCCGCTTCGGCTTCGAAATCACGCTGTACATCTCGAACCGCTGATCCAAGGCGTTCGCTTCGCCCACGTCGGCCAGGCACTGCCGGCATGACGTGGGCCTCGTTCCTGACGGGCCAGCCCCATGCGCATCACGGTTCTCGGTTCGGCCGCCGGCGGCGGGTTCCCGCAATGGAACTGCAACTGCCGCAACTGCGCCGGGGTGCGCTCCGGCAGCGTCCATGCCAAGCCCCGCACCCAGTCGTCGATCTTCGTGCAGCCGGATGTCGGCACCGACGGCGTGCTCTTCAACGCGTCGCCCGACATCCTCGAGCAGATCCGCAGCCACCCCACCCTGCAACCCGGCCGCGCCGTGCGCGACACGGCGATTGCCGGGGTGATCCTGATGGACGGCCAGATCGACCACTGCACCGGCCTGCTCATGCTGCGCGAGCGCGGCGCGAAGCTCGCGCTCTGGTGCACCGATCCGGTCGAGGAAGACCTGACCCGCGGCAACCCGGTGCTGCGCGTGCTGGAGCACTACTGCGGCGTGCAGCGGCAGCGCATCACGCTGGAGGGCGCCTGGTTCGAGGTGGCGGGCGTGGCCGATCTGCGGTTTCGCGCGCTGCCGCTGTCGAGCAAGGCCGCGCCTTATTCGCCGCACCGCGACGATCCGGCGCCCGGCGACAACATCGGCGTGTCGATCCACGACCGCCGCACCGGCGCCACCGTGTTCTACGCGCCCGGCCTGGGCGTGATCACGCCGCCGGTCTTCGATGCGATGACGGGCGCCGACGCCGTCATGGTCGACGGTACGTTCTGGACCGACGATGAAATGCCGCGCCTGGGCCTCAGCCGCAAGACGGCGCGCGACATCGGCCACCTCCCGCAATCCGGCCCGGGCGGCATGCTCGAATGGCTGGCGAAGCTGCCGCCGGCGACGCAGCGCCTGCTGATCCACATCAACAACACCAACCCGATCCTCGACGAAGACTCGGCCGAGCGCGCCGAACTCGCGCGGGCCGGCGTCCGGGTCTGCGAAGACAACATGACACTTCACTTCTAGCCCATGCGCGCAGACATCATCCAGGCCAGTGGTCGACCCACGCTCGCCGACGGCGAGCCGCCGTGGACCCGTGCGGAATTCGAAGCGCAACTGCGCGAACGCGGGCGCTCCTATCACATCCATCACCCCTTCAACGTGATGCTCAACACCGGCCGCGCCACGCCGGAGCAGGTGCGGGGCTGGGTCGCGAATCGTTTCTATTACCAGATCGCGATCCCGATCAAGGATGCGGCGGTGCTGTCCAACTGCCCGGATTCGCAAGTCCGCCGCGGCTGGGTGCAGCGCATCCTCGACCACGACGGCTTCGAGCTCGGCGGCATCCGGGACGAGGGCGGCATCGAGGCCTGGTTGCGGCTCGCGGAGGCGGTCGGCCTGCCCCGCCACGAAGTGCTGGACCTGCGCCATGTGGTACCGGCCATGCGCTACGCGGTCGACGCCTACGTCAACTTCGCCCGCCGCGCGCCGTGGCAGGAGGCGGTGTGCTCCTCGCTGACCGAGCTGTTCGCCCCCGAGATCCACAAGCAGCGCCTGGCCACCTGGCCCGAGCACTACGCCTGGATCGAGCCCGGCGGGCTGACGTACTTCCGCAATCGGGTGAGCCAGGCCCGCCGCGATGTCGAGCAGGGGCTGGCCGTCACGCTCGAGCATTTCACGACCCGCCGCCTGCAGGAACGCGCGCTCGAAGTGCTGCAGTTCAAGCTCGACATTCTCTGGGCGATGAACGACGCGATGGCGCTGCGCTACGGCGTCGACACACCATGAGCCCGACGGCGGCGTCGCGGCCGAGCGTCGCGCCGGGCTTTCGCCTGCAGTGGGAGCCGGTCCAGAACTGCCACGTGCTGCTCTACCCCGAAGGCATGGTCAAGCTCAACGACAGCGCCGGCGAGATCATGAAACGCTGCGACGGTGCGAGGAGCGTCGAGGACATCGCCAGCGACATCGAGACCACCCACTCGCTGAGCGGCTTGCAGGCCGACGTGCTGGCCTTCGTCGACATGGCCGCCCGGCAGCGCTGGCTGACATGGAAGTGAGCGTGCTCGATGCGTCGTCCCCCGCGGCGGCGCCGGTGGTCGGCCCGCCGCTTTGGCTGCTGGCCGAGCTGACCTACCGCTGCCCGCTGCATTGCGTCTTTTGCTACAACCCGGTCGACTTCGCGCGCCAGGAGACCGAACTGAGCACCGCCGACTGGCTGCGCGTGCTGCGGCAAGGTCGCGAGATGGGTGCGGTGCAGCTCGGTTTGTCGGGGGGCGAACCGCTGGTGCGGGACGATCTCGAGACGATCGTCGCCGAAGCCCGGCGCCTCGGCTACTACACGAACCTGCTCACGTCCGGCGTCGGCCTTACCGCGAGCCGGGCCGCTGCGCTCAAGGCGGCCGGCCTGGAGCACGTTCAGCTGTCGTTCCAGGACTCGACGCAGGAGATGAACGACTTCCTCTCGCACACGAAAACCTTCGACCTGAAGAGCCGTGTCGCCCGAATCATCAAGGATCAGGGCTGGCCGATGGTCATGAACGTCGTGATCCACCGGATGAACATCGATCACATCGACCGGATCATCGCGATGGCCGTCGAGCTCGGCGCGGAGTACCTCGAGCTCGCCAACACGCAGTACTACTCCTGGGCATACCTCAATCGTGACCAGTTGCTGCCCACGCATGCGCAGCTGCGCCACGCCGAGGCGGTGACCGACCGATGGCGCGAGACGCTCGGCGACCGGATGCGCATCTTCTTCGTCGCCCCGGACTATCACGAGGGCCGCGCCAAGAAGTGCGTCAACGGCTGGGGCAACATGTTCCTGACCGTCGCCCCCGACGGCACGGCGCTGCCTTGCCACACCGCGAAGATGCTGCCGGGCCTCGCCTTCCCGAATGTCCGCGAGCAGAGCCTGCGCGACATCTGGTTCGATTCGGAAGGGTTCAATCGCTATCGCGGCACGGGCTGGATGAAGGAGCCGTGCGCGAGCTGCGAGCACCGCGAGCAGGATCTCGGCGGATGCCGCTGCCAGGCCTACATGCTCGCCAACGACCCCGCTGCCGCGGACCCGGTCTGCGTGAAGAGTCCGCTCCACCACCGGGTGACCGACGCGGTCGAGCGCGCCGAATTCAATGCCGCCGCGCGCGCTGAAACACACGTCAGGGAACACCCCCTCGTGTTCCGCAACCCGGTCAATTCGAGGCGGCTCGCCGAGGGACAAAGCGCCGAGTGACGCTGAAGCGGCCAGCGTGTTCTACGGGGCGGACTGATGGACGTGCCCGGTCACGTCAGAACTTCGGCTCCGGCACCGTCGCGTTGTTCTTCGGGTCGCATTGCATCTCGAGTCGGGCGAGCTGAACGCCTGCGCCGTCGCGCATTTCGCCTTCGAGCTTCGCAGTTTGCCGGTCGACCGACAGCCGCACCGTCTGGAGCTTGAGCAGGTCCGGATCCCAGACGAAGACGGCCCCGCGGATCCAGTCGTACCAGACCGTGCTGTTGCGCAGCGGCGCGGTGTAGACCATGGAATAGAAGGCCGGGCTGATGTTCATCTTCATCCGCTCGCCGACCGGCAGCACGTCCGAACTCTGGATCAGCGCGAGCTGGCTGTTGCGCCGCAAGGCGAGGTCGAGATGGGCCGGCATCTTGCGGTCGGCGTCGTGCACGACGCCGGCGCACGACAGGTAGACGCCGAATTCCTGCGCCCGAACCGGCGCCGACACGACGCAGGCGGCCGCCGTCGCCGTGGCCCCGATCGCCGCCCGAACGCCGCGCCACCTTCTCACTGCCCGATCCTCTTCGAAGCCGCAGTGCTGCCGCCTTGCACGCCGAGGCCGCCGCCGTTGCCGAGGCCGCCTTCGACCGTTTGCGCCCGATAGTTCCGCACCGCGACGACGAGCTTGTTGTACGAATCGATGAAGGCGGCAGTGATCATCTTGCCCTCCGGCGTATTGGAGTAGGCACTGCCCGCGCCGACCCCGAAGCGGCCGAAGCCGAGACCCGAAAAGTTGAAGTTCTTGCTTTCGGAGTGACCCTGCGCCGCGACCAGGCGAACCGTGCTTCGAATGTCGACCAGCGTCATCACCGTCGATGCTTCGTTCGAGCTGAAACCAACCCGCCCGGCGCCGGCGATCGCCCCGAGCGGCCCCGGAAGGAAGCGCCCGACGCCGCCGAAGCTGCCGCCGCTGTCGCCTTGCCGGTTCATCACGATCTCGGGCTTGAGCAGGTAATCGGCCACCACCTGCTGACCCTTGCCGCGGGTGTCGCTCTCGCGCGCTTCGTCGCCGCGAGCGCGCTCCGTCTCGGCGCTGATGTCGCGCTCGCCGCTGCCGCGCTCGACGACGACAAAGCAGTTCGACTCCATCACCATCGCGCTGATCACGGGCGCGGTCGATCCGAGCCGGCTCACGTAGGCGCGATACCACTCGCTGCCGGTGTCTTCCTGGATGCGGACGACGCCGAGCGTCTTGTCGCACTTTTCCATCGGGGGCGGCGGGTCGTCGGCCCGGGCGGCGGAGCCGGCGAAGACGGCAACCAGCGCGACAGCGCAGGCGCGGGTCCGAGGGGCTTTTCTTTTCGTCATGAGCATTTCCTGAAGATCGAGTTGGACAGGCCGCACGCGCCCGATTGAACATCGGTTCGACGACGCCGGGAACCCCCTAGGTTAAAAAATGCCGACCGCTCGTCGACAAGTCTCCCAGCGCCTCCCGCGGCCTCCCAGAATCCACCACACACGGGGCATTTCCGATTGGGGCTCACACGGAGATTCGAGCGCGCGCGTCGCACTACACTCGTGTTCCTCGGCTTTCCCGCGGACACCATCGGACATGTCATTGCCAATTCGAGAATGACCGCCGCGGACTTGCTCGCGTGGGACGAGCACGAGCCGGTCCGTCACGCCGGACGACGTTCTCCCCGGCGTCCGCGGCCGCGCCGGCTGACCGCGCGGGGCGTCAGTGCCGCGGTTCAGCGTCGCCGTGAACTGCCGCCCATCAGCGATCCCAGCACCCCCCGCACGATCTCCCTTCCCACGCTCGAGCCGATCGTCCGGATCGCCGACCGGGCCGCCGCCTCGGCCAGGCCCTCGTGCCTGCCGCCGCGCGGGCCGGTGCTGCCGAGCAGCACGTCCTTCAGGCCGCCGAGCCAGCCGCCCGCAGCCGCACTTGCGCTCGTTGCCGCCGGCGTGCCGGCGGGCGTTGCGCCGCCGCCTGGCACCGCCGCCACCCGCCCCTTCAAGATCTCGTACGCCGATTCCCGGTCGACCCCCTTCTCGTACACCCCCGCGACCAGCGACCCCTCGATCAGCGCCTTGCGCTCTTCGGCCGTGATCGGCCCGATCCGGCTCCCCGGCGGCAGCACGAACACCCGCTCGGTGGGAGTGGGCCGCCCCTTCTCGTCGAGCAGGCTGACCAGCGCCTCGCCGACCGCGAGCTCGGTGATCGCGGTCTCGACGTCCAGCCCCGGATTCGCGCGCATCGTGCTCGCCGCCGCCTTCACCGCCGTCGCCTCCACCCAGGCCGAGGTACTAATCCTCGTCGTCCTC
>CAZZWY010000046.1:0-1903 GCA_964657785.1 uncultured Acetobacteraceae bacterium | reverse complement strand
CGTGCTCGCCGCGGCCTTGACCGCTTTCTGATCGCGCGGGGTGAAGGCGCGCAGCGCGTGCTGGACGCGGTTGCCGAGTTGCGCCAGGACGCTGTCGGGCACGTCCAGCGGGTTCTGGGTCACGAAGTAGACACCGACGCCTTTGCTGCGCACCAGCCGCACGACGAGCTCGATGCGTTCGACGAGCGTCTTCGGGGCCTCGTCGAACAGCAGGTGCGCCTCGTCGAAGAAGAAGACGAACTTCGGCTTTTCGAGATCGCCGACCTCGGGCAGGTGCTCGAAGAGTTCCGAGAGCAACCACAGCAGGAAGGTCGCGTAGAGGCGCGGGCTGGTCATCAGCCGGTCGGCGGCGAGGATGTTGACGACGCCCCGGCCTTCGACCGTCTGCATCAGGTCGGCGATGTCGAGCATCGGCTCGCCGAAGAACCTGTCGCCGCCCTGGCTGTCGATCCGCAGCAGGCCGCGCTGGATGGCGCCGATGCTCGCGGCGCTGACATTGCCGTACTCGGTCGTGAAGGTGCTCGCGTTGTCGCCGACGTGCTGCAGCATCGCCCGCAGGTCCTTCAGGTCGAGCAGCAGCAGGCCTCGGTCGTCGGCAATGCGAAAGACGAGTTGCAGCACGCCCTGCTGCGTGTCGTTGAGGTCCAGCATCCGCGCGAGCAGCAGCGGGCCCATGTCGCTCACGGTCGCGCGGACGGGGTGGCCGCTCGCGTTCGTGTCGGTCGCGAACACATCCCAGAGCATCGCGGGGCAGGGCGCGGGCGCTGGCGTGTCGATGCCGCGTTCGACCAGCGTGGCGGCGAGCTTCGCGCCGATCTGCCCGGCCGCGGCGATGCCGGCGAGGTCGCCCTTCACGTCGGCGAGGAACACCGGCACGCCGATCCGGCTGAAGCCCTCGGCGAGCCGCTGCAGCGTCACCGTCTTGCCGGTGCCGGTCGCGCCGGTGACGAGGCCGTGGCGGTTGGCCATCTCGGGACGTAGGATGCACTCGGCGGGCTCGCCGCCGCCGGGCGGGTGGCGGGTGGCGATCAGGATCGGCTCGGTCATCGGTCTCCCCGGGGCGGTCTGTCCGCCGCAGCGACCCGAGTCTACGTCCGCGGCCCCTGCGGCAAGTCCTTCAGTTCGACCATGTAGGCCCGTGCGCCGGCGCCCCCGATGTTCTCGACCGAATGGGTCACCGCCCCCTCCCAGAAAACGTCGCCGGGCTTGTTCTCGGCGACGAACGCGCTGCCGTCGGCGCCGACCACGCGGGCCTTGATCGCGGTGATCGCGATGTTGACGTGCGGCGGGTGCGAATGGATCCCCTGGCCGCAGAGGCCCATGCCGGGGCGGCTGGAGTACTCGAGCACGCGGACGCGCTCGTTCTCGAACAGCACGCCGAACGCGCGCGGGTTGGAGCGCAGCGCATCCTGGGCGAGCGCCTCGGTGCCGACGCCGAAGGCGCCCAGCAGCGCGACCAGCCGGCGGCGGTCGAGAAGGACGGGAGCGGAAGGCTGGTCAGGGTTCATGTCGTTTCCTCGGGGTCGGTGCTGGGGGGCAGTGCTACATCTGGCGGAACAGCGACTGGTACTGCGCCGAGACCGGCAGGCTCTCGTCGCGGCCCTTCAAGCGCAGCAGCATGTTGCCGCGGCTGTCGCGCTGCAGGCGGTCGATCGCATGGACGTTGACGATGGTCGACCGGTGGACCTGCCAGAACATCGTCGGGTCGAGCTCCTCGCACAGTTCCTTGATCGACTTGCGGATCACCGATTCGCCGTCGCGCGTGGTGACGAGCGTGTACTTGCTGTCGGCCCGGAAGCAGAGGATCTCGTCGACGGTGATGAGCTGCACCGCGCTGCCGTGCGACGCGTTGATCCATTGCAGGTAGCGCTCCCGCCCCGGGGCGCCGACCGCGGCGGCGAGC
>CAZZWY010000045.1:0-13682 GCA_964657785.1 uncultured Acetobacteraceae bacterium | reverse complement strand
GGCCTACTTCGAAGGCACGCCGATCCCGACCAGCGTCGTCCTGACCGGCGTGCTCGCGGCCTGCGCCTGGCAGGGTCGGCTCGGCGAGGCGCTGCCCGGCGGCGCCGCATCGATCGGCCCCTGGCTGCTGCACCCGCTCGCGCTGCTCTTCGGGCTCTCGGGCACGCTGATGATCAGCAAGACCTTGCGCATCCCGAAGCTGTAGGCTCGTGTCACCCGCCGGTCACCCGCAGGCTTCACGAGCGTCCCGATGAACTTCAAAGAACGAAGCGCCGGTGTGCTGCTGCACATCACCTCGCTGCCGGGGCCGCACGGCATCGGCGACCTGGGCCCCGATGCCTACCATTTCGTCGACTGGCTGGTCTCCGCCGGCCAGAGCCTCTGGCAGGTGCTGCCGACGACGCCGATCGGTCCGGCCAACTCGCCCTACCAAAGCGTTTCGGCCTTCGCCGGCAGCCCGCTGATGGTCGCGCTCGAGCCGCTGGTCGCGCGTGGCTGGCTCGCCGAGCCGGTGCTGCCGCCAGGCGGCTTCGCGGCGTCGCGGGTCGACTACGCCGCGGTCGTGCCGTGGCGCGTGGGCCAGCTGCGCGCCGCCGCCGCCGGGTTCGCGGCCAACGCCACGCCGGAGGAGCGCAACGCCTTCACCGCCTGGGCCGCGGCGCAGGCGTCCTGGCTCGACGACTACGCCCTCTTCATGGCGCTCGAGACGGCGTACGGCGGCCGGCCCTGGTGGCAGTGGCCAGAACCGCTGCTGCACCGCGAGGCCCAGGCGCTGCGCGACGCGCGCCGCGAGCACACCCAGGAAATCGCCTTCTGGGAGTTCGTGCAGTGGAGCTTCGACACGCAGTGCGCCGCGCTCAAGGCCTATGCGAACGAGCGGCAGGTCTGGATCATGGGCGACCTGCCGATCTTCGTCGCGCATCACAGCGCCGACGTCTGGGCGCGGCCCGACCTCTACGAACTCGATGCGCAGTACCAGCCGCTCGCCGTCGCGGGCGTCCCGCCCGACGCCTTCTCCGCCGAGGGCCAGCGCTGGGGCAACCCGCTCTACCGCTGGGACCGGATGGCGGCCGACGGCTACTCCTGGTGGACGGAGCGGATCAAACGCGCGCTGGCGCAGTCCAACGTGTTCCGCATCGACCATTTCCGCGGCTTCGCGGCGTACTGGGAAGTGCCGGTGGAGTCGCCCACCGCCCGGCTCGGCCGCTGGGTGCCCGGGCCGGGCAAGGCGCTGTTCGATGCGATCGAGGCGGCGCTCGGGCCGCTGCGCATCGTCGCCGAGGACCTCGGCGTCATCACGCCCGATGTCGTCGCGCTGCGCGAAGCCTGCGGTTTTCCCGGCATGCGGGTGCTGCAGTTCGCGTTCGGCGAAGACGCGAAGAACGACTACCTGCCGCACCGCTACGTCGCCAACACCGTCGTCTACACCGGCACCCACGACAACGAGACGACGCGCGGCTGGTGGGACCACGCCTCCGAGCATGAACGCGCATTCGCCGGCAGCTACCTCGCGACGAACGCCGCCGAGGTGCACTGGGCGATGATCCGCGCGGCCTGCAACTCGGTCGCGAAGGTCGCGATCTTCCCGTTGCAGGACGTGCTCGGGCTCGACGCCTCGCACCGGATGAACCTGCCGGGCTCGGCCGACGGCAACTGGGGCTGGCGCTTCGACTGGGGCATGGTCGGCGCCGAACCCACGCGCGTGCTCGGCCTCCTCACCGCCGCCAGCGGGCGCGGGCCGTTCGAGATGCTGAGGAACTGACCCCGGCTGTCGCGGCGCGCGTCAGCCGTTGCGGGCCGCGTTGCCGACGCGGTGCAGCAACTGGCTGGTCAGCATCTCGGACTGCACCGAGCGCTCGAGGCTCGAGCGCGACAGGCCCGAGTGCTCGTAGTGCAGGTTCTCGTAGACGACCGCCGCGGCGGGGTAGGCGCCGAGCACGGCGTGCAGGGCGTCGAGCGGCAGATCGGCATCGAGCGCCATCTGCACCTGCCGCACCAGCGTGCGGTACTGGTCGGCGCCGACGGCGACCGGGTCGGCCTCGACGCGTTCCAGCAGGCGGGCGAGCGCGATCGCGGTTTCGAGGCGGGCCTGGATGGAGCGCAGGGCGGCGGGGGGTCGGGTGGTCGGCATGGAGGGCTTCCGGGTCGGCGCCGTGCGGCGCGGGGATGCCACCTACGTTTGGGTGTCCGGCTCGAGTTCAAGGTCTCGCGGAAACTGCCGAAAAGGGGGGCTAATCCCTCTTCGCATCGGCCGCCACCATGAATCAGCTGAGCATCCGCTCCAAACTCTTCGTCCTGATCGGTACGCTGTTGCTGGCGTTCTGCGGTCTGAGCGCGTTCCAGATCGTGCGTCTCGGAAACGCCAGCGGCGAGCTGCAGCGGCTCTACTCCGAGGACTTCTCGGATGCGAACCGGATCAGCACCCTCGACGGCCTGCTGACGCGGGTCGACATCAACATCCTGCGCATGATCGCGATCGGCGACCCGGCGTCGATCCGCACCTGGAAGGCCGAGAACGACGCGCGTTTCGCGAAGGCCGACACGCTGATCGCCGAACTGATCGCGGCGCCCGGCACCCTGACCGGCCTGCCGCAGCTGGAGGAGTCGTACCGGAAGATGCGCGCCGGCATGAACCACCAGGTCCAGCTGATCGAGGCGGGCGACGTCGCGGGCGGCGGCCGGGTGAACAAGGCAGAGGTCAAGGAAAACGCCGACGCCACCTTCGCCGGCCTGCACCGCCTGTCCGAAGCGATCGAGGTGCAGGCCAAGGCGCGCCTCGAGAGCCAGCTGCACGCAACCTCGGTCACCCGTTCGGCGACCCTCGGCGCGCTGGTGCTCTTCGCGGCGCTGACCATCGGCGGCGGGCTGTTGCTCGTGCGGTCGATCGTCGAGCCGATCCGGCGCGCCCGGCAGGCCGCCGAAGCGATCGCCGGCGGCGACCTGACGAGCCGGATCGACGACAGCGCGAACGACGAGGTCGGCCAGCTGATGCAGTCGATGGCGACGATGCTCGAGTCGCTGCGCCGCATCGTCACCGCGGTGCGCCAGGGCAGCGACAGCATCGCGACCGGCTCGGCGCAGATCGCGAGCGGCAACGCGGACCTGTCGCAGCGCACCGAGGAGCAGGCCGGCAACCTGCAGCAGACCGCGTCGTCGATGAAGCAGCTCGCCGGCACCGTCGACTCCACCGCCGACACCGCCGGCCAGGCGAATCAGCTCGCCGCGAGCGCCTCGGCTGCGGCCGTCAAGGGCGGCGAGATGGTCGGCCAGGTCGTCTCGACGATGCAGGACATCGCGTCGGCGTCGAAGAAGATCGTCGACATCATCGGCGTCATCGACGGCATCGCGTTCCAGACCAACATCCTCGCGCTGAACGCTGCCGTGGAAGCGGCACGCGCCGGCGAGCAGGGCCGCGGTTTCGCGGTCGTCGCGAGCGAGGTGCGCACGCTGGCGGGCCGCTCGGCCGAGGCGGCCAAGGAGATCAAGTCGCTGATCGGCTCGAGCGTCGAGAAGGTCGACGCCGGCGCGCGCCAGGTGCACGATGCGGGCACGTCGATGGACGTGATCTTCGCCGAGGTGCGGCGCGTCACCCAGGCGATCGGCGAGATTTCGAACGCGACCAAGGAGCAATCGGCGGGCATCGGCCAGGTGAGCGGCGCGGTCGCGCAACTCGATCAGACGACGCAGCAGAACGCCGCGCTGGTCGAACAGAGCGCGGCGGCGGCCGACAGCCTGAAGCAGCAGGCCGCGAAGCTCGCCGAGGTCGTGAGCGTCTTCAAGCTGGACCGCGGGGTTGGTGTCGTGACAGCCGCGCTGCCGGTCGTGACCCCCGTCGCGTCGCGCGGCGCACCGGCGATGCGGCCGGTCGTCAGGGCCCTGCCTGCGGCGCGTCCGCAGGCGGCCGCGCCCGGCAAGAAGAACGTCGCTGCCGTCGCGGTGGCGGGCGGCGCCGACGACTGGGAAACGTTCTGATCACAGGCTGCGCCGGTACTGCCCGCCGACCTCGAAGAGCGCCTCCGTGATCTGACCGAGCGAGCAGCAGCGCACCGCGTCCATCAGCACCTCGAAGACGTTGCCGTTGGCGATCACCGTGTCTTTCAGGCGCTGCAGCATCGCCGGCGCGGCGTCGGCATGGCGGGCGTGGAAGTCCGCGAGCCGCGCGAGCTGACTCTGCTTTTCCGCCTCGGTCGAACGCGCCAGCGCCAGCGTCTCGGCGGCCGGCTCGGCGTGCGGGCTGCGAAACGTGTTGACGCCGACCACCGGCAGCTCGCCGGTGTGCTTGAGCATCTCGTAGTGCATGCTCTCTTCCTGGATCTTGCCGCGCTGGTAGCCGGTCTCCATCGCCCCCAGCACCCCGCCGCGCTCGGAGATCCGCTCGAACTCCTGCAGCACCTTCTCCTCCACCAGTTCGGTCAGCTCCTCGATCACGAAGGCGCCCTGGTTCGGGTTCTCGCACTTCGCGAGGCCCCACTCGCGGTTGATGATCAGCTGGATCGCCATCGCCCGGCGCACGCTCTCTTCGCTCGGCGTCGTGATCGCCTCGTCGAACGCGTTCGTGTGCAGGCTGTTGCAGTTGTCGTAGATCGCGATCAGCGCCTGCAAGGTCGTGCGGATGTCGTTGAACTGGATCTCCTGCGCATGCAGGCTCCGCCCCGAGGTCTGCACGTGGTATTTCAGCTTCTGGCTGCGCTCGGCGGCACCGTAGCGCTCGCGCATCGCGACCGCCCAGATGCGCCGCGCCACCCGCCCGAGCACCGTGTACTCCGGGTCCATCCCGTTGCTGAAGAAGAACGACAGGTTCGGCGCGAAGTCGTCGATCGCCATCCCGCGCGCGAGGTACGCCTCGACGAACGTGAAGCCGTTGCTGAGCGTGAACGCGAGCTGGCTGATCGGGTTCGCGCCGGCCTCGGCGATGTGGTAGCCCGAAATGCTCACCGAGTAGAATCTGCGCACCTGGTGGCGCACGAAGTAGTCGGCGATGTCGCCCATCACCTTCAGCGAGAACTCGGTCGAGAAGATGCAGGTGTTCTGCCCCTGGTCCTCCTTCAGGATATCGGCCTGCACCGTGCCGCGCACGTTCTGCTGGACCCAGGCGGTGAGCCGGGCGGCCTCGTCGGCGCTCGGCTCGCGGCCGTGCTCGGCGCGGAACGCGGCGAGCTTCTGGTCGATCGCCGTCGTCATGAACATCGCCAGGATCGTCGGCGCCGGGCCGTTGATGGTCATGCTCACGGAGGTGGCCGGGTCGGTCAGGTCGAAGCCGCCGTAGAGCACCGCCATGTCGTCGAGCGTCGCGATCGAGACGCCCGAGTTGCCGACCTTGCCGTAGATGTCGGGCCGCAGCGCCGGATCCTGGCCGTAGAGCGTGACGCTGTCGAACGCCGTCGAGAGCCGCTTGGCCGGCATGCCCGCGCTCAGCAGCTTGAAGCGGGTGTTGGTCCGGAACGCGTCGCCCTCGCCGGCGAACATCCGGGTCGGGTCCTCGCCCTCGCGCTTGAAGGCGAAGGTGCCGGCGGTGTAGGGAAAGGCGCCGGGCACGTTGTCGAGCAGCAGCCACTTCAGGATGTCGCCGTGGTCTTTCCATGTTGGCAAGGCGACCTTCCGGATCTTGTTGCCCGAGAGCGTCGTGTGGGCGAGCGCCGTGCGCAACTCCTTTCCACGAACCGTGACGACGAGCTCGTCTCCGGCGTAGTCGCGCTGCAGGCCGGGCCACTCGGCGAGCAGGCGCCTGGCCTCGCCCGACTGGCGCAGCGCGCGCTCGTCGGCGAGATCGGTCACGGCCTCGGCGGCGCGGGCGCGCTCGGGCTTGCCGGCGGCGAGCATCGCGGCGCTCGCGCGGAGCTGCTGGATCTCGCGGGCGAGGCGGGCCTCCTCGCCGGCCCGGCGCTTGTAGCCGCGCACCGCGTCGGCGATGTCGGCGAGGTAGCGAACCCGCGCGCCCGGCACGATCGGTACCTGATGGGTGCTGTGGCGGGTGCTCGCGAGCGGCAGCCGGCCCGTCTCGAGCGGCATGCCGAGCGCGGCGAGCCGCTCGCGCAGCGCCTGGTAGAGGGCGGTCACGCCGTCGTCGTTGAATCGGCTCGCGACCGTGCCGAAGACCGGCATGCGCTCCGGCGGCGTGGCCCAGGCGTCGCGATTGCGCTGGACCTGCTTGGCGACGTCGCGCAGCGCGTCGGCCGCGCCCTTGCGGTCGAACTTGTTGATCGCGACGAACTCGGCGAAGTCGAGCATGTCGATCTTCTCGAGCTGGCTCGCGGCGCCGAACTCGGGGGTCATCACGTAGAGCGACACGTCGACGAGCGGGACGATCGCGGCGTCGCCCTGTCCGATGCCGGAGGTCTCGACGATGACGAGGTCGAACCCGGCGCACTTGACCGCGGCGAGCACGTCCGGGAGCGCCTGGCTGATCTCGCTGCCGAAGTCGCGCGTGGCGAGGCTGCGCATGAAGACGCGCGGGCCGTCGGCCCACGGCGCGATGGCGTTCATCCGGATCCGGTCGCCGAGCAGCGCGCCGCCGCTCTTGCGCCGCGAGGGGTCGATCGAGATGACCGCGATGCGCGACCGGTCGCCCTGGTCGAGCCGCAGGCGCCGGATGAGCTCGTCGGTGAGGCTCGACTTGCCGGCGCCGCCGGTCCCGGTGATGCCCAGCACGGGAACTTTCGTCGCCGCGGCCTGCGCCAGCACCTGCGAGCGCAGATCAGCGTCGGCCCGGCCGTTCTCGAGCGCGGTCAACAGCTGGGCGAGGGCGCGCCAGTGGGCTTCGGTGTTGCCTTGAATCGCCGCGAGGCGCGTCGGCGCGTAGCCCGTGAGGTCGGCATCGCAGCGCATCATCATCTCGCCGATCATTCCGGCCAGGCCCATGCGCTGGCCGTCTTCGGGGCTGTAGATGCGGGTCACGCCGTAGCGCTGGAGCTCGGCGATCTCGCTCGGCACGATCACGCCGCCGCCGCCGCCGAAGACCCGGATGTGCGCGCCGCCGCGTTCGCGCAGCAGGTCGACCATGTACTTGAAGTACTCGACGTGGCCGCCCTGGTAGGAGCTGATGGCGATGCCCTGGACGTCTTCCTGCAGCGCCGCGCTGACGACCTCGTCGACCGAACGGTTGTGCCCGAGGTGCACGACCTCCGCGCCCATGCCCTGCAGGATGCGGCGCATGATGTTGATGGCCGCGTCGTGGCCGTCGAAGAGCGAGGCCGCGGTGACGAAGCGGACCTTGTTCGTCGGGCGGTAGGCGGCGAGGGCGGCGTATTCGGCGGAGAGATCGGTCATGACATGGTCCTCGGGGAACCGGCGGCGAGCTATCCGGGCGAACCGGCGAACCGGGCTACTGAACCTTGATCCGGTCGAGCGACGGGTCGCCCTTGGGATACCGAAGCTTCAATCCGAGCAGCGTCTCTTTCATCGCCGTCGCGATCATCAGGTTGCGGTGCGTCTTCGAATCGGCCGGCACGATGGTCCAGGGCGCCCAGGTCGTCCCCGTCGCGGCGACGGCGTCGCTGTAAGCCCGCTGGTATTGATCCCAGGACTCGCGGACGGTGAGGTCGCCGGCCTCGAACTTCCAGTGCTTCTTCGGGTCGTCGAGGCGCTCCTGCAGGCGGACGCGCTGCTCGTCCTTCGAGATGTGGAGCAGGAACTTGCAGATCACGGTGCCGGTTTCGCTCAGCAGCCGCTCGAAGTCGTTGATTTGGGCGTAGCGCTGGCGCGTCTGCTCGTTGGTGAGGGCGCCTGCGACGACCGGCACCAGCACGTCCTCGTACTGACTGCGGTTGAAGATCACGATCTCGCCGTCGGCCGGCACCTGGGCGTGGATGCGCCAGAGGTAGTCGCGTGCCTTCTCGGGCGCGGTCGGGGCTTTCCAGCCGACGGTCCGCACGCCGAGCGCGCTCATTTCGCCGAACACGCCGCGGATGGTGCCGTCCTTGCCGCTCGCGTCGGTGCCTTGCAGGATCACCAGCAGCCGAAAGCGCGCGTCCGCGTAGAAGAGGTCCTGCAGGTCGTTCAGTTCGGTCGCGAGCGCCTCGACGCTGGCCTTGTCGACCGCCTTTCCGCCGAGGGAGAACGGCTGCGCGCCGGGGTCGAAGCCTTCGAGGTCGAATTTCGCCGACTTCTTCTTCAGCGCAGCGTCGAAACGGTAGTCCGCGAGCGTGGGCGCGACCGGCTGCTTCGCTGATTTCTTTGCCATCGCTTCCCCCGTCCTGAACGGTCCAGTGTAGCGCCGGGCCTGCCCCTTCGAGGTTCGCCGCGGGCCGCCGACCGGGGGGAAACCGCGGGGAAGGCGCCGGTCGATTGCCGGCACAATCGGCTCGCTTTTCAGCGCCGGGCGCCTCCATGACATTTCTCGCGATCGACATCGGCAACACCCGGCTCAAATGGGCCCAGTACGCGGCGCCTCGGCCGGGGGCCCGGCTGCTCGCCCAGGGCGCGGTGTTCCTGGAGACGATCGACACGCTCGCCGAGCGCGAGTGGAGCGCCCTCGCCGCGCCCGACACGCTGCTCGGCTGTGTCGTCGCCGGCGAAGGGGTCAAGCGCCGGATCGAGGAGCAGCTCGAGCTCTGGGACATCGAACCGCGCTGGGTGGTGTCCAGCGCGAAGGCGTGCGGCGTCGTCAACGGCTACGACCATCCGAGCCGCCTCGGCGTGGACCGCTGGGTGGCGCTGATCGGCGCCCGGCAGCGGCTGCTGCGGCAGGGGCCGCCCCGGCCGGCGCTCGTCGTGATGGTCGGGACGGCGGTCACCGTCGACGCGCTCGACACCAGCGGCCGGTTCCTCGGCGGCCTGATCCTGCCGGGGTTCGGCCTGATGCTGCGGGCGCTCGAGATGGGCACGGCCGGACTGAAGGCGCCGACCGGCGAGGCGGTCGACTTTCCGACCCACACCAGCGACGCCCTGATGAGCGGCGGCGCGGATGCGATCGCCGGCGCGGTCGAGCGCATGCACCGCCGGCTGCGTGCGCGCACCGGCGAGGCGCCGGCGCTCCTCATGACCGGCGGCGCGGCGGTCAAGCTCGGGCCGATCGTCGACCTGCCGTTCGAGACGGTCGACACGCTGATCTTCGAGGGGCTGCTGCAACTGCAGGCGGCGCGCGGCGATCTGCGTGGGCGCTGAGCGGCCCGCCGATCAGAGGATGTAGCGCGACAGGTCCTCGTTCTTCGCCAGTTCGGCCAGCTTCGCGTCGACCTCGGCGGCGTCGACGCTGACCGTCGTGCCTTCGCGGTTCGGCGCGTCGAAACTCACCTCGTCGAGCAGCCGCTCCATCACCGTCGAGAGCCGCCGCGCGCCGATGTTTTCGGTGCGTTCGTTGACGTCGAACGCGATCTGCGCGACGCGCCGGATGGCGTCCGGTTGCAGCGCGAGGGTCACCCCTTCCGTCGCGAGCAGCAGCACGTATTGCTTGACGAGGCTCGCGTGCGTTTGCGTCAGGATCGCCTCGAAATCGTCGACGCCGAGCGAGCCGAGCTCGACACGGATCGGGAAGCGGCCCTGCAATTCCGGAATCAGGTCGCTCGGCTTGCTGAGGTGAAAGGCGCCCGAGGCGATGAAAAGCATGTGGTCGGTCTTGACCATGCCGTACTTCGTCGTCACGGTCGTGCCTTCGACGAGCGGCAGCAGGTCGCGCTGCACCCCCTGGCGCGAGACCTCGGCGCTGCCCGAATCCGAGCGCGAGGTGACCTTGTCGATCTCGTCGATGAAGACGATGCCGTTCTGTTCGGCGTTGGACACGGCGGCCGCCTTGACCTCGTCGTCGTTGACGAGCTTGGCCGCCTCTTCCTCGATCAGGAGCTTCAGCGCCTCGGCGATCCGCACCTTGCGCTGCTTCTTCTTGCCCGCACCGACGTTGGCGAAGAGGCCCTTGAGTTGCTCGGCCATCTCCTCCATGCCCGGCGGCGTGACGATGTCCATCCCCGCCTTGGCATCGGCGACCTCGAGCTCGATTTCCTTGTCGTCGAGCAGGCCCTCGCGAAGGCGCTTTCGCATGACCTGACGGGCGGTGTTCTCGGTCGGCGGCGTGGCGGGGATGAGGCCGAAGTCGGATCCGCTGGACGTGCGCGCGGGTGGCACGAGGATGTCGAGCACGCGGTCTTCGGCAGCGTCTTCGGCGCGACTGCGGTGGCGCTTCATCGCCCCCTCGCGCTCCTGCTTCACCGCCATGTCGACGAGGTCTCGGATGATCGAGTCGACATCCTTGCCGACGTAGCCGACTTCGGTGAATTTGGTCGCCTCGACCTTGATGAACGGCGCGTCGGCGAGCTTGGCGAGGCGCCGGGCGATCTCGGTCTTGCCGACGCCGGTCGGCCCGATCATCAGGATGTTCTTCGGCGTGATCTCGCTGCGCATCGGCTCGGCCACCTGCTGGCGGCGCCAGCGGTTGCGCAGCGCGATCGCGACGGCCCGTTTGGCTTCGCCCTGGCCGACGATGTGGCGGTCGAGTTCGGAGACGATCTCCTGCGGCGTCATGCTGCTCATGACAGCCCCTCGGCACGCAAGAGGAGGGCGGCAGGGAAGCGGCTTTGAGGTGCAGTCATCAGTCCAGCGTCTCGATGAGGTGATTCTGATTCGTGTAGATGCAGAGCTCGCCGGCGATCTCGAGCGACTTCTTGACGACGTCGCGGGCCGCGAGTTCGGTGTTGGCGAGCAGCGCGCGCGCCGACGCGTGGGCGTAGGCGCCGCCGGAGCCGATCGAGACGATGCCGTGCTCGGGCTCGAGCACGTCGCCGTTGCCGGTGATGATCAGCGAGGCCTCGCGGTCGGCGACCGCCAGCATCGCTTCGAGCCGGCGCAGCACGCGGTCGGTGCGCCAGTCCTTGGTGAGCTCGATGGCGGCCCGCACCAGGTGGCCCTGGTGCTTTTCGAGCTTCGCCTCGAAGCGCTCGAAGAGCGTGAACGCGTCGGCGGTCGCCCCGGCGAAGCCGGCGAGCACCTGGTCGCGGTAGAGCTTCCTGACCTTGCGCGCCGAGGATTTGACGACGATGGTGCCGAGCGTCACCTGCCCGTCGCCGCCGAGCGCGACCAGCGGGCCTCGCCGCACGCTCAGGATGGTCGTGCCGTGGTAATTTTCCATTCGAGCCATCTGGGGCCGGCGGCGACGACGACAAGGGGCGGGGCCCTCGGATCGCCCGGCCCCGCGGGCGCTCCGGTCAGACGTTCCTGACCCGGACCCGCGCGTGCTCGTTGATGCCCATCGCGCCGAAGAAGAGCGCGACCATGCGGTGCGCTTCGATGAAGCTCACGCTCTTGTTCTCGCCGCGGCGCGCCAGAACCCAGTTGAGCAGATCGCCCGCGGCGATGAAGTCGACCCGGATCAGCCGGGCGCACGAGACGTTGATCACCGCGGCGTTGCCGAGCTGCCCGTCGATCTTCTTCAGCACCTCGCTGATGTCGCCCACCAGCTGCCCCGAGAGCTCGACATTGCCGACTTTGACACCCGAGACGTCGTCGACGAGGCCCGACTCGAGGAAGTTGGTCGAGACATCGCTCACGACCGACAACGGCGGCGTGGTGGACCGCGCCCCCATCCCGCCGAAGCGAACCTTGCAGCGCGCCGGCTCCCACGACGGCGGCGAGACTTCATAGGTCACGCAGTAGTCGATCGCGGTCTCGTCGAACTGGTCCGGGCGGTTGGCGAGGCGCAAGGTCTCGAGCCGGAGCTGCCAGCACGCCGGATCGACGTCGCGCACGCCCGTCGGCGCCATCTCGGCCAGCACCGACAGCAGGTGCTCGCCGCCGAGCCAGCGCATGTCGATATCCTGCGGCATCCAGTGGCGGAACACCTCGGTCAGCTTGGCGCAGGCTTCGGTGTCGATGGTCGTCAGCATGCTCCAGTCGAAGACCCAGGGCAGCGGCATCTGCATCGCCTGCGAGGCGAGCCGCGCGACGGCTTCCGGGTCGAGGTGCTCGGGCGCGGCCCAGCCGACGTGGCCTTCGATGTGGACGCTGCGCGGTCGGTCCTCGCTCGCCGCTTCGGCCACGAGCTTGGGCATCGAGAACCATTGCGGCGCCGACCAGCCGAACTGCTGGGCGTAGTCGAGCGCACGGCTCTCGAACTGGTGCTGCTGGCCGATCGCCCGGTACAGGTCGAACATCACGAGCCAGGTCTCGGCGTGCTGGGCGCGCGGCCCGTGCGGCGCGGTCAGCGCCGCGAGCGCCGCCTCCGATTGCTCGAAATCGGCATTCGCGAACGCGATCACGGCTTCGTCGAGGTCCGGATCGTGGGCGAACTCGTTCAGATCGACGGCGAACGGATTGACGAAGCGGTCGCTCGCCTCGAGCGAGAGCGGCGACAGGTCGATGCTCATCGACGGCACGGGCGGCGGCGCGGCGGGCCGTTGCGGGCTGGCGGCGGCGCGGATCGGGGCCGGACGATGCAGGCGCTCGTCGAGCGGCGCCGCCTCGGTCGGCGCGTTGTAGAAATCGGTGTTGCGGGCGGGCTCGGACGGCTTGGCCGGGTCCGGTGTCGCTCCGTTGCGGCGCAGCGCGGAGGGCATCGTCTCGCCGACCATCTGCTGCTCGATCTCGTCGATCTTGGCCTTGACGCCGCTGTCCTGGCGGGCGCCGTTCTCGGGATTCCTGCCCTCGGAATCGTCGAGTCGCGAGGAGCCGCCGAGGGCGGCCAGCTGCTCGCTGGTCAGCCCCTCGCGCCGCACCTTTCGCAGCATGTCGAACTCGCGCTTGCGAACGAAATCGTTGCGGCGCTTGCGCTCGATCATCGCCTTCAACTCACCCTTGGCGTATTCGGTCTCGCGGATCTCGTCGGAGGTCGAGCCGATCTCGGCCCAATCCGTGCTCGGGTTGGCCACGAATCGAACGACCTTGCGAAAGAAGCTTGTCGTGTCCTTGGGATCCGCCATCTCGCGCTCCTGAGTCGACCGAGGCCACGGCTCGACTCGAACCCCTGCGGCGGGCCAAGGGGTGCTCGCGTCGCCCTTCGAGCTGTTGTTCCTGACGACTCGGCGGCTCAGTCGCCGAACATCTTCTGCTTGAGTTCGCGCCGCTGCTGGGCTTCAAGGGACAGTGTAGCGGTGGGCCGGGCGATCAAGCGGCCGAGCCCGATCGGTTCGCCGGTTTCGTCACAAAAGCCATAGTCGCCCGAATCGAGCCGCGCGAGCGACTGCGAGATTTTCTTCAGCAGCTTGCGTTCGCGGTCGCGGGTGCGCAGCTCGAGCGCGTGCTCTTCCTCGATCGTCGCGCGGTCGGCCGGGTCGGGCACGATCGAGGTGTCCTCGCGGAGGTGCTCGGTCGTCTCGCCGGCGTTGCTGAGGAGGTCGTCCTTGAGCGTCTGCAGCTTGACGCGGAAGAACTCGATCTGCTTGTCGTTCATGTACTCCGACTCCGGCATCGCGAGGATCTCCGGTTCGGTCAGTTCGCGCCCGGACTTGCTCTTCCAGGCATTGGCGAGCTTCGGATCGAACTTCTGCGCGTGACGCGGCGTGTCGAGTTCCTGATTGTTCATCTGCCGGGTCGGCGGGCGCGGCGGGGCGAACCGGTCGGCGAAGCGCGAGGTCGGCGGCGGCAAGGGCGCCTGGACCTGCGGCGCCGGATATTTGGAGCCGGACTTGCCCGATTTCTTCGACGGCACCATCGCCACCTGACCCGCCGGCAGCGGTGGCCCGGAGGGCGCAGGGGCGGCAGGCGCCGCGGTCTGGACGGGGGCCGGGGCGGCGGAGGAAAGCGGGGCGTCGGGTTTCACG
>CAZZWY010000044.1:1303-13702 GCA_964657785.1 uncultured Acetobacteraceae bacterium | reverse complement strand
GATGCGGAAAGACGACGCTGCTGCGGCTTATCGGCGGCGTGCACCGCGTTCGCCAGGGCAGCGTGCGCTGGAACGGCGAGGTGATCGACACCCGCAACCGGGAACAGCTGTACCGCCTGCGCCGCAGCCTGGGGATGCTCTTCCAGTTCGGCGCGCTGTTCACCGACCTCACGGTGTTCGAGAACGTCGCCTTCGCGCTGCGCGAGCACACCACGCTCGACGACACGATGATCCGCGACATCGTCCTGATGAAGCTCAACGCCGTCGGCCTGCGCGGAGCCGCACCCCTGCGGATCGGGGAAATCTCCGGGGGGATGGCGCGGCGCGTCGCGATCGCCCGGGCGATCGCGCTCGATCCCGAGCTGCTGCTCTACGACGAGCCCTTCACCGGCCTCGACCCGATCGCGATGGGCGTGACCGCGAACCTCGTGAGAAAGCTCAACGACGCGACCGGCGCCACCTCGCTCGTGGTGTCGCACGACGTGCAGGAATGCTTCGCGATCTGCGACTACGCCTACATCATGGCGGCGCCCGGGCACGTGATCGCGCACGGCCGGCCGGAGGAGCTCAGCGCCAGCGAAGATCCCCGAGTGCGCCAGTTCATTCGTGGCGAACCCGATGGCCCGGTGCCGTTTCACTATCCCGCGCCCCCGCTCGCGCAGGATTTCGGCCTCCCCGCTTGAATGGGCTGGATCGCCGCGCTCGGTCGCTACACCCTCGACTCGCTGCGGGCGCTCGGCCACCATGCGTTCTTCTTCTGGGAGCTGCTGCGCACCCTGCCGGCCAGCCTGAGGCGGCCGTACTTCGCGGTGGTGCAGGTCCACGCGCTCGGCAACCTCTCGCTGCTGGTGATCCTGTCGTCGGGGCTCGCGGTCGGCTTCGTCCTCGCCCTGCAGAGCTACTACGCGCTCGTGACGTACGGCGCTGCCGACTCGGTCGGCCTCGTCGTCAATCTCTCGCTCGTCCGTGAACTCGGGCCGGTCGTCACGGCGCTGCTCTTCGCCGGCCGCGCGGGAACGTCGCTGACCGCCGAGATCGGGCTGATGAAGGCGGGCGAGCAGCTCGCCGCGATGGAGCTGATGGCGGTCGACCCGAAGAGCCGCGTGCTCGCACCGCGCTTCATCGGCGGCATCGTGGCGATGCCGATCCTCGCGCTGCTCTTCTCGGCCATCGGCATCTTCGGCGCGTATGTCGTTGCCGTCTGGCTGATCGGGCTCGATGCCGGCAACTTCTGGTCCATCATGCAGAGCGGCGTCGACGTGCGGCGCGACCTCGGAAACGGCATCATCAAGAGCCTCGTCTTCGGTGTGATCTGCAGCTTCGTCGCGGTCTATCAGGGCTACGAGGCGAAGGCGACGCCGGAAGGCGTGGCACGCGCGACGACACGCACCGTGGTGATCTCTTCGCTCTCGGTGCTGCTGATGGACTTCGTCCTCACGGCAGCGATGTTTTCGGCCCGCTGACCGCCGCCCCAACAGGAAAGGGTTCTCCATGGTGACAGTCATCTTCCGCCACGAGGCGTCACGATGAACCGCAGGGGCATCGAAACGCTCGTCGGCGTGTTCGTGCTGCTCGGCCTGCTCGCGCTCGGCTTTCTCGCCTTGAAGGCCGCCAATCTCGGCAGTTTCAGCAGCGGTGAGACGTACGCGCTGATCGCCAAGTTCGACAACATCGGCGGGCTGAAGGTGCGCTCGCCGGTGCGCAGCGCCGGGGTAACGGTCGGCCGCGTCGCCTCGATCACGCTCGATGCGAAGACCTTTCAGGGCGTGGTCCGCCTCGACATGCAGAAGTCGGTGCAGTTTCCGTCCGACACCTCCGCCCGCATCCTGACCTCCGGACTGCTCGGCGACCAGTACGTCGGCCTCGAAGCCGGCTACGCCACGAAGCTCTTCGCCCCCGGCGACACGATCAAGCAGACCCAGTCGGCGGTCGTCCTCGAGAGCCTCATCAGCCAGTTTCTGTTCAACAAGGCGGCGGATTCCAGCGGCGCCGCCTCGGGAGCCACCAAGTGAGCACACTCAACGACGCCTGGCTGAACCGGTTCGCGCGGCGCGTCGCGCTGCTGCTGAGCATCGCCTTGCTCGCCGGCTGCGCGACCACGCTGCAGCAGGCGCGCGGCGGACCCGGCCAGCGCCTCGATCCATGGGAGAAGTGGAACCGCAAGGTGTTCTCGTTCAACGAAAGCCTGGACCGGATCGTTCTGAAGCCGGTGGCGACCGTCTACGCCAAGGTCGTGCCGCAACTGGTGCGGCGCGGGGTCGACAACTTCTTCTCCAACTTCGCCGACGGCTGGTCGGCGGTCAACGATCTGTTGCAGGGCAAGGGCCAGGCGTCGTTCGAGAACGTCGTGCGCTTTTCGACCAACACCGTCTTCGGCCTCTTCGGGATCCTGGACATCGCGAGCGAGTTCGGCCTCGAGCACCAGTACGAGGACTTCGGCCAGACGCTCGGCGTGTGGGGGTTCGGCGCCGGCGCCTACATCGTGCTTCCCTTGCTCGGCCCGTCGAGCGTGCGCGACGCGCTCGGCATTCCCCTCGACCGCCTCGCGTCGCCGGCGCTGCTGATCAACGACGGCCGGGCCCAGTTCAGCATCGTCGGTCTGCAGATCATCAATACCCGCGCCAACCTGCTCGGCGCCGGCCAGGTGCTCGACGATATCGCGCTCGACAAATACACCTTCGTTCGCGATGCCTATCTCCAGCGGCGCCGCAGCCTCATCTACGACGGCAATGCACCGGACCTGCCCGACCCCGGCGCGGACGCGGTCGACAACGCCGCCTCGGCCCCGGGTGCCGTGCCGCGCCCGGCCCGCGCGGCTTCGGCGGCTTCGGCGGCCGCGCCGCGCTGACGCGGTGCACCGTCCGACGGCCTCGGACGTTGAATTCGGGCGCGATTGACACCAACTGAAGCAGCGCCGGCGGCTCTCCGAGCCAGGTGTCCCGCACCCACACGGTCCTCGAAAGGCTACGACATGAATATTCCCCGAACAATCTCCACCCGCGCGCTGGCCTGGCTCGGCGCCGCGGCGCTGAGCGTGTCCTGCGTCATCGCGCAGGCCCAGAGTTCCCAGACGCCCGACGCCCTGATCAAGCAGGTGTCGACCGATGTGCTCGAGTCGGTCAAGTCCGACAAGTCGATCAAGGAAGGCGACGTGCAAAAGGTGATGGCGCTGGTCGACCAGAAAGTCATGCCGTACATCGACTTCCAGCGGATGACCGCAGCCGCCGTCGGCCGTTACTGGAGCCAGGCGACGCCGGATCAGCAAAAGCGCCTGCAGGACCAGTTCAAGCTGTTGCTGGTGCGCACCTACTCCGGCGCGCTGGCCCAGGTGCAGGATCAGACCGTCGAGATCAGGCCGATGCGGTCGACGCCCGAGGACAAGGAAGTCGTCGTGCGCAGCCTGGTGCGCGGCAAGGGTGACCCGATCCAGCTCGATTACCGGCTCGAGCAGTCGGCTGGCGGCTGGAAGGTCTATGACATCAACGTCCTCGGCGTGTGGCTGGTCGAGAACTACCGCAACAGCTTCGCCCAGGAAATCGGCAGCAACGGAATCGACGGCCTGATCTCGAAGATGTCCGAGCGCAACGCCAGCGCCAAGAGCAAGGGCTGAGACGGTGCCCGGGCTCTGATCGGCTTTCGATGTTGCTGCTGCCCGCCACCGTCACGGTGGTCGAAGCGCTCGACACGCAGCGCGTGCTGACCGAAGCGCTCCGGCGCGAGGCCGATCCCGTTGTGGTCGTCGACGCTTCGAATCTGAAGCAGTTCGACTCCTCCGCGCTCGCGGTGCTGCTCGAATGCGAACGCCTCGCCACCGCCCAGGCAAAGACCTTCAGCGTCCGCGGCGCGCCACCCAAGCTGGTGGCGCTGGCACGCCTCTACGGCATCGAAGCCTTGGTGCCGATGGAAAGTCCGCCGACAGACCGGAGCATGGCCGCCTGAGCAATGGTGTGCGGGCGGCTCTGGCGGCTCAGACGTTCAGAGCTCGCCGTACGAGTGCAGGCCCGACAGGAACATGTTGACGCCGAGGAAGGCGAAGCTGGTCACGACCAGCCCCGAAAGCGCCCACCAGGCCGCCACCGTGCCGCGCAAGCCCTTCATCAGCCGCATGTGAAGCCACGCGGCGTAGTTGAGCCAGACAATCAGTGCCCAGGTTTCCTTCGGGTCCCAGCTCCAGTAGCCGCCCCAGGCCTCGGCCGCCCAGAACGCGCCCAGGATGGTCGCGATCGTGAAGAAGGCGAAGCCGACGGCGATCGACTTGTACATCAGGTCGTCCGAGATTTCGGCGCTCGGCGTGCGCACGTTGATCCAGCGCCGCGCGAGGATCGCGAAGCCGAAGAAGGCCATCGTGCCGACCACCATGCGGCCGGCCTTGGCGGCCGAGGCCATCGCATCGGGCGCGAGGCCCCCGAATACCACGAAGCCGAGCAGCGGCAGGGCGACGAGCACGCCCGGCACCCCCAGCAGGCCGGTCCACAGGGCCTTCGTGGAGGCATGCTTGAGCACGTAGGCGAGCGCCACCATCGCCGACAGCGCGAAGCTGCCGTAACCGATGAAATTCGCGGGCACGTGCAGCTTCATCCACCAGCTTTGCAGGGCCGGCACGAGCGGCTGGATCTCGCTCGCGTCGCGGGCGACGGTGTACCAGATCAGGAAACCGACCGCGGCGCTCACGACCAGCATGACGAAGGCGCCGAGCGAGCGAGTTCGGTAGTGCTGCTCGTAGTAGAGGTAGAAGAGCGTCGTCAGCCAGCAGAAGAGAACGAACACCTCGTACAGGTTGCTGACCGGAATGTGGCCGATGTCCGGTCCGATCTGATGACTCTCGAACCAGCGAACCAGGGTCCCGGTGAGCGCCATGAAGACGGCCGACCAGGCGAGGCCCGATCCGATGCGGACCATCGCGTTGTCTTGTGTCTTCGCGGCGAAGCCGAGCCAGTAGAAGAGCGTGCTCATGAAGAAGAGCACGCACATCCACATGATCGCGCTTTGGCTCGAGAGGAAGTACTTCAGCATGAACACCTGCTCGCCCTGCGCCAGATCGGCGCCGAAGCCGTCGAGGTGTCGGTCGTAGAGCCCGATGGCCCAGAGCGCGGCGAGGCCGACGCCGAGCATCAGGAGGCGCAGCGGCCGCCAGAACCATCCGAGCGCGATCGCCGCCGGCATCGCTGCGGTCAGGATCGCGGTCTCGTAGACGTCCATCGCGCCGGCGTAGTGAGCCAGTGCGTAGCTGCCTGCGGCGAGAACGACCAGCGCGAAGGCCCAGTCGGCCGCCGATCGGCCGGTGAAGAATCCGGCCGGGCCGGCCTGCCGGCCGAGTCTCATGGTGGTGGTGGTGGTGTTCATCCAGCTTCTTTCAGAATCGCCCGTTTCAGATGTTCGAATTCGCCATCGGCGGCGAGCGTACGGCGCGTGGTCGACATCGCGGTGCTGAGGAGGGTGCCGTGCCCCAGCGGGTCGGGCGCGATCCAGACCCAGAGACGACGCTCACGGATGTAGAGCATCGCGAAAACGCCAATGATCAGCAACCCGGCGCCCAGATAGACGACCGTCTTGCCGGGCGCCCGCGCGACCTGGAAGACGCTCGCCTGCACCTGTTTGAAGTCGGTCAGCTCGAGCAGCACCGGCGCCGGATAGAAAAAACTGTCGGAGAGCGAGAGTACGGCCTGCGTCATGAACGCCTGCGCCGGCTCGCCGGGCGCAAGCGGCGCCAGGCCGGCGTCTTCCCGCGTCAGGTTGAGCATCTCGAAGAGCGTGCCGTTGAGGATTCGAAGCAGCACGTCGGAGATGCGCGTGCGCTCGGCCTCGGGCACGCTCGCCTCGATGAAGTCGGAGATCGCGCTCAGTCCGCCGACCGGCGAGGCGGCGACTGCATCGGCGGCGCGGCGGGCCGGCACGGCTTCGGCGCCCGCGAAGAGCGACAGGGCGCGGGTCGCGGTCGCTTCGAGCTGCGCCGCCATGCCGGGCTTGTCTGCGGGCGCGGCGAGCGCCGCATAGCGTGCGGCGGCGCGGGCGCGGAGCGTCGGGTCGAGCAAGGCGCTGCGAAGGCGCGCCCACCCCTGCACGCTGTCGCGGTCGTCGGCGGGAATGCGCAGGTAGCGCATCGGCTCGTCGGGTTTGCCGCGTGCGCCAGCGAGGAACACGCGCTGACCGTCGAGTGTCACGGGCAGCATGTAGTTGTTGAATTCGCGCGCCTGGCCGGAGGCGTCGCGCAGCTTGTAGCTGATCGACGGGCCGACGTTGTGCAGTTGCTTGTTCGCACCCGACTTCGCACCGGACCCCAGGTGCTCGTTCAGCCTGCCGACCAGATCGACCTTGCGCACATCCGCCCCGCTGCCGCCCTCGGCGTTGCCCGACAGATTCTCGACGTTGATGACCCGCAGGCCGGTCAGCTCGAGCGTGAGCTTGGCCGTGCCGTCCGACAGTGGCGAGCTGCCGCCCACGATGCCGTCGACGTCGAACGCGCGGCCGCCGGCGTTCATCGGCACCGCGCGCAGCTTGACGCGCGATCCGCCGTCGTCGAAGCTGCTCTGGTAGATCGCGACGCCGCGGTGGAAGGCCGGCTGGTTGACCTTCACGACAGCCGGGATGGACTCGCCGCTCGCGCGGTCGTGGATCACGATCTCGCTCGCGAAGAGCTTGGGCATGCCGGTCTGGTAGTAGTCGACGATGAACTTCTTCAGTTCGACGTCGAACGGCAGGTCCTGCAGCACGACACCGTCCTGCATGCTGATGACGGCGGTGCCGGAGCGCGAGCCCTCCGGCACCAGCAGGTTGGCGCGGAAGGTGGGCGTGTCGGGCCCGAGGCGGTGCTCGGGCGTCACGTCCGCGATCATCCCGCCGCCCGAGAACGTCGTCTTGCCCTGGAGCAGCATCTGCGCCTTGACGATGAGGTCACCGTCGAGCAGCCCGCCGACGCAGATCAGGACGATCGCCGAATGCGCGGCGATGTAGCCGAGCTTGTTGGCCGCGCCACGCCGCGCCGCGATCATCGTGCCGTGGCCGCGCTGCTGCACCTTGGCCTTCCAGCCGGCATGCAGCAGCAGGGCCGAGATCCGGTCGAGTGCCGCCGCGCCGGTCTCGGGCACCTGCCCCTGTCCCTTGTGATGAAAGGCGCCGAGCGACTGCTCCCGCAGGTGTTCCTTGAAGGTGCGCAGGTCGACCAGGATCTTCGGCGCGTTGCGCGCGATGCACAGGCTCGTCGAGAGCACCAGGAAGGCCAGGATCAGCAGGAACCACGCCGCGCTGTAGACGGTGAAGAGCCCCACCTTGCCGAACACCTCGGCCCAGAACGGGCCGAACTGGTTGACATAGTTCGCGTAGGGTTCGTGCTGCCTGACGACCGTGCCGATGACCGAGGCGATGCAGATCAAGGTCAGCAGCGATATCGAGAACCGCATCGACGAGACGAGCTCGACGGCGTCGCGCAGCCCGCGCGAAGGCGAGCGCAATTCGATGCCGGTGGTTCGGACAACAGTCATGCTGAATTATCCCGGCCTGGCGGGCGCATCGCTGCGGACGGGTCATCGGCGCGCGGCGCGCCGTGGCGCCGATCGGGGCCGGGCCCGAATCAGGCGCTCAATGCAGGCCGGCGATGTAGTCGGCGAGCGCCTTGATCTCGCGATCGTTCAGCTTCGCCGCGACGCCCATCATCGGCACGCTGTTCTTGCGCGCGCCGCTCCGGAACGCGACGAGCTGCGCCTCGGTGTAGTCGGCGTGCTGACCCGCCAGCCTCGGGTACTGGATCGGCATCCCCGCGCCGTTGGGACTGTGGCAGCCGGCGCAGGCCGGGACGCTGCGTTCGGCGATGCCGCCGCGATAGATCTTCTCGCCGAGCGCGACGAAGTCCTTGTTCTTCGCGAAGCCGGGTTTGGCCTCCTTGCCGGCGTAGAAGGCCGCGACGTTGCGCATGTCGTCGGGCGACAGGGTGGCGGCCATGCCCATCATGATCGCGTTCTGGCGGATGCCCGCCTTGAACTCGGTCAACTGCTTGACGAGGTACTCGGGATGCTGGCCCTGCAGGATCGGGTAGGCCGGCGTGCCGCGCGAACCGTCGTTGGCATGGCAGGCGACGCAGACGTTCTTCGAGGTCGTCTCCCCCTTCGCCAGGTCGGGTTTGGCCAGGCCCGGCTTGGCTCCGGCCACCGGCTCCGCGGCGAAGACGCCCGGGGCGGATGCAGTGGCCAGCAGGCAGAAGGTGACGAGCGCGGCAAGCTTCATGAGATGGGACTGCATCGGTGCAAACACCTGATTTTACAATGCGGGCTTTGGGCGCGTCTTCCATGGCCGAGCAAAACGATTTCGAGGCGGCTGCAGCGCCTTCGCCTGCGGCGCCCGGCCCGGACGAGCGTGCGGCGCGCGAGAAGCGGGTCCTCGGCTGGGCGCACACCGCCCGGTTCCTGACCACCGCGAGCCAGCTCGATCAATTGCCGCAGACGGAACTGCCGGAGATCGCCTTCGTCGGCCGCTCCAACGCCGGCAAGTCGACCGCGATCAACATGCTCACTCAGCAAAAGCGCCTCGCATTCGCCTCGAAGACGCCCGGTCGCACCCAGCACATCAATCTGTTCGAATTGGGGCCCAAGCTCGTCCCCGACGCCCTCTTCGCCGACCTGCCGGGGTACGGCTACGCGGCCGTCGCGCGTGGCGCCAAGCTGCGCTGGCAGAAGGTGATGGCCGACTACCTCGATGTCCGGCGCAGCCTTGTCGGGGTCGTCCTGATGGTCGACTCGCGTCTCGGCTTCACCGACCTCGACCGGCAATTGATGAGCTTCGTCGGGCCGCGCGTCGGCAACGGCTCGGTCAAGCTGCTGGTGCTGCTCACGAAGTCCGACAAACTGACCCGCAGCGAAGCCGCGACCGCACTGGCCGGCGCGCAGGCCGCCCTCGGCGAGATCACGACCGACGAAGCCGATGTCGGCATGGCGCTCTTCTCGGCACTGAAACGCGTCGGCATCGTCGATGCGGCCGACGTGCTGCACGGCTGGGTCCATCCCGCGGAAGCGGTGCTGTCCCCGGCGTGACGACGCCAGACGCGGTGTCCCGCAACACTCCAGGGAACCCGGAGAAGGAACCCAGATGATCGAGACATTCCAGGCCGTCCTGCCGAACGGCATCACGCTGAGCTGCCGCGCGAGCGGTCCGGTCGGCGCACCGGTGCTCCTCTTTCTTCACGGATTTCCCGAGGCGGCCTTCGTCTGGGATGAGTTGCTCACGCATTTCGGGGGACGCTTTCGCTGTGTGGCGCCGAACCTGCGCGGGTTCGAGCAGTCCTCGCAGCCGGCGGACGCCTCGGCGTATCGGCTGAAGCACCTGATGAGCGACCTCGACGGGCTGATCGAGCAGATCGTTCCCCACGCCGGAGCGCCCCTCGAGGCCTTGATCGCGCACGACTGGGGCGGCGCGGTCGCCTGGAGCTACGCGGCGCAGCAGCCCGCGCGCATGAAGCGCCTCGTCATCATCAACTCACCCCATCCGGCGACGTTTCTTCGCGAGCTCCAGACCAACCCCGAGCAGCAGGCCGCCAGCGCCTACATGAACTTCCTCATCCGGCCTGACGCCGAGCGCTTGCTGGCGGAGAACGACTTCGCCCGGCTCTGGCCGATGTTCACCGGCATGGGCGCGACCGACCCCATGCACGAAGGCGGCGGCTGGCTGACCGACGCGGTGCGAGACCGCTATCGCGCAGTCTGGAACGCGGGCCTGACGGGCGGGTGCAACTACTACCGCGCCTCGCCGCTGCGCCCGCCGACCGGCGCCGACTCGGCCGTGCTGCAGATCGAATTCGCGCCGGAATTCGTCACCGTGCGCGTGCCGACGCTGGTCATCTGGGGCGACGCCGACAAGGCGCTTCCGAAATCGCTCGTCGATGGCCTCGATGCCTTCGTGCCGAGATTGCGGCAAGTGCTCGTGCCGGGCGCGACGCACTGGATCATCCACGAGCGGCCGACGCTCGTCGCCGCCGAAATCGAGCGCGAACTCGCCTGAGGGGCGGTTCAGCCGAGCGTGCCGCTCGACAGCACCATCCGGCGCTCCACCGCGTCGATGGCGCGCTGGGACAGCGGCTTGTCCTCGAGCGGCCGCAACAAGCCGGCGGCGGCCAGCCGCTCGAGCGCGCGCCGGGTGATCGAATGCGTTTCTCCGGCGATTTCTCCGGCGAAGAGGTAGATCTCCCCCTGATCGCTGCGCCACAGCAGCTGGACGCGTGACCAGCGGCCGTTGACGAACATCCGTCGTCGGTCCGCCGGGCGCAACGCCCCGACCATGCGGGCCGAGGCGTCGCCGGTCGGCTTTTCCAGCTCGGCGGGCATGAGCTCGGCCGGCACCGTCTGCAAGGTTCCGACATCGATCACCGACTCCAGGTGCGACGGCGCCTCCCTCGGCGGCGCCTCGGTACGCATCCGCTGCACGACCTGCGCCGAGCTGAGCGCCGCCGCCCCCTCGGCATCCCCGCGCCGCAGGGCTGCGGTGTGAATGTGCAGCAGCTCATCGAGCAGTGCCGTCTGCGCGGCCTCCGACAGCGCGATCGAGGCCATGCCCGCACGAAGTGTCTGCAGTAGGCGGGGCAGCATCGCGGCCAGGCGCTGGCGGCTCGCGGGATGGTCGGGTGACTGTACGCTCCAGAGCAGATCGTCGACGAGCCGGATATAGCCTCGGGCCGGCTCCTCGGTCTCGCCATGTTGAAGGATCGATGCCGCGAGCACGCGCGCCCACGGCCCCATCAGGAATTGGCGAACCGCCGGGCTCGGCGAGAGGGCGGCCATCTGCTCGTGCAGCCGTTGCGACAGCGCCTGCTCAAGCCTCTCGAGCTTCTCTGCGTTGCGCAATACCTCCACCTGGCGCTCCGCGGCCTTGGTCTGGGCCTGCAGCTGCGCGCCGAGGAACTGGTCGAGCTTGTCGAGCGCCTTGCGAAAGAGCTCGGCATCGACACCGCGGTGCTTGTTGAGCTCTTCGGCCAGGCGCTGGCACAGTGCGAGCAACGCGGTACCGCGCGGGTCGCCAGGCTGCGGGTACGTCGCGCTCGCCTGGCCGATCCGGTCGAGCAATTGCCAGACCGGATGGCGCGACGATGCCAGCGCCGACGGGTCGCGCGCCGCCACCCGGAGCGCGGCGATCTGCAGCTGTGCAACGGTGGCGACGAACGACGGGTGCAGCTCCGGATCGCCGAATATCGCGTCGAACACACGGGCGAGCAGCTCGGTGACCTGGCGCTGATTCGTCCCGGACGCGTTTGCCGCCAGGGCCGCGCGGTGGGGTGCCATCTGCGCCGCGATATCGACGGCCTGCGCCTTCGACAGGGCCGTCGGGGGCAGCCGTTGCAGGAGCTCGGCCAGACCCTGCAACGCCGCCTCGGCGGCCGGCGCGAGGGCGGCTGCGGGGACCTTGACCACAGCGGCGGCCGGCGGGGCGCTGCCGGCCCGCCGGCCGGGGGCGATGCGCACCTCGGCGTCGGGCGCCGGCATCGCGGCCAGCAGCTGGCCGATCGCATTCGAGACGTCGGCATGCCGCGATTCGTCAGGCGCGGAGGCAACGGCCACCGGCACGCCGGACGGAATCACGCGCGAGCGGTACGCCCCCGGCGTGACGCCCTGGGATTCGAGTCGCGTCGCCGCGGCCGCCCAGGCCGATTTGAGCAGCGGCGCGCAGGCCACGGCCGAAGTCTGCAGCAGGACCGCGCGCTGCGCCTGGCCCGAGTGGACCACGCAGGCCGCATCCCACAGCGCCGCCGCGTAGAGCATCGGGCGCATCGGGTTCGATTCGGCACTGACGTGGGCCTGGCCGATCAAGGTCGACGTGAACGTCTGCAGCTCGCGCAATTCCCATTCGGCGGCCGCGTCGATCAGCTGCGTCGCGCGCGAGATCTCGATGTCGATGTCGACTCGCGACTCGTCCATCAGCGTCAGGCCGCCGAGGCCGCTCGGCGGCGGCATCCCCCTTCCGCCGTCACCGCGGTCGAGTTCCGCGTGCACCCGGGAGGCGAGCGATTCGGTGAAAGTCGCCGCGTAGGCCTCTGCCTGGCGTTGCAGGAGCCCGGCGAGCTCGACCTGCATCGCGCGTTCGGCCGGGGCGAGGCCCATCTGCTTCGCGTCGCGCAGCAAGGTCAGCATCGCACCGACGCCGCGCGCGACGAGCGCAGCCGAGCCGGCCAGCTCGGCCGTGACGAATTCGTGGAGTGGCGGCGCGATCGGCATCCGGGAGCCCCGCAAGAAGCTTTCATTATGTGACGCCGATCGACATCGTCGAAGCGAACCCGCTGAACAAAAAAAGCCGCCCGAAGGCGGCTTTCATGCAAGCGGTGCAAGAGTCCGGCCGCTGCGCCGTTGACGACGCAAGTGCGCGCCGCGGCGGGAGCAGCAGCCTGACCGTGGGATTACATGTCCATGCCGCCCATGCCACCCATGC
>CAZZWY010000044.1:0-1293 GCA_964657785.1 uncultured Acetobacteraceae bacterium | reverse complement strand
GGCGGCCGACTCGTCCTTCGGCGCTTCGGCGATCATCGCTTCGGTCGTGAGCATCAGCGACGCGACCGACGCGGCGTTCTGCAGCGCCGTGCGGGTCACCTTCGTCGGATCGAGAATGCCCATCTCGATCATGTCGCCGTAGGTGCCGTTGGCGGCGTTGTAGCCGTAGTTGCCCTTGCCGGCCAGGACGGCTGCGACCACCACGCTGGCTTCGTCGCCGGCGTTGTAGACGATCTCGCGCAGCGGGGCTTCGATCGCCTTCAGGATCAGCTTGATGCCGGCTTCCTGGTCGGCGTTGTCGCCCTTGATCTCGCCGGCCGACTGCTTGGCGCGCAGGAGCGCCACGCCACCGCCGGCGACGATGCCTTCCTCGACGGCCGCACGGGTCGCGTGCAGCGCGTCTTCGACGCGAGCCTTCTTCTCCTTCATCTCGACTTCGGTCGCCGCGCCGACCTTGATCAGCGCCACGCCGCCGGCGAGCTTCGCCACACGTTCCTGGAGCTTCTCTTTGTCGTAGTCGCTGGTGGCTTCCTCGATCTGGACACGGACCTGCTTGACGCGGGCTTCGATGTCGCCGGCGGCACCCGAGCCGTCGATGATCGTCGTGTTTTCCTTGCCCACTTCGACGCGCTTGGCCTGGCCGAGGTCGGCCAAGGTGACCTTCTCGAGCGTCAGGCCGACTTCCTCGGCGATGACCTTGCCGCCGGTCAGGATCGCGATGTCTTCGAGCATTGCCTTGCGACGGTCACCGAAGCCCGGCGCCTTGACGGCCACGACCTTCAGGATGCCGCGGATCGTGTTGACCACGAGCGTCGCCAGGGCTTCGCCTTCGACTTCCTCGGCGATGATCAGCAGCGGACGGCCGCTCTTGGCGACTTGCTCGAGCGTCGGCAGCAGGTCACGGATGTTGCTGATCTTCTTGTCGAACAGCAGCACGAACGGGTTGTCGAGAACCGCGGTCTGCTTCTCGGGGTTGTTGATGAAGTAGGGCGACAGGTAGCCGCGGTCGAACTGCATGCCTTCGACGACTTCGAGTTCGCTGTTCAGGCTCTTGCCGTCTTCGACGGTGATGACGCCTTCCTTGCCGACCTTGTCCATCGCATCAGCGATGATCTTGCCGACTTCTTCGTCGCTGTTGGCCGAGATCGTGCCGACCTGGGCGATTTCCTTGCTGGTCGTCGTCGCCTTCGACTGGCTCTTCAGCTGCTCGACGAGCGCCGAGACGGCCTTGTCGATGCCGCGCTTCAGGTCCATCGGGTTCATGCCGGCGGCCACGTACTTCATGCCTTCGCG
>CAZZWY010000043.1:6643-13752 GCA_964657785.1 uncultured Acetobacteraceae bacterium | reverse complement strand
CCGCAGGTGCATGTCGCGATCGGTCGGGTGGATGACGTCGTAGTAGGGGCCGTCGGTCGGGAAATTGCCGGTCACGCCGATGCCGACGATCGCCTCCGGCAGCCGCATGCCGCGGTCTTCGGTGAACTTTTCGCGCGGCAGGATCTTGCCGCGCGCGACGCCGGTCAGGTCGGGCACGAGGCACTCGATCTCCGTGACGTGGCGTTCGTTGAACCAGTTCTCCAGGTCGGAAAACGTGAAATTGCTCTTGTCCTGCATGGATCACCTGTGGGGTCGTCTGCGACTTGGGGCGGCTTGTCGGCCGGCGGCGCCCCCTCCGGCGACGACGCTTCGAAAAGTGCCGGTGCGGCGCTATCGATCCGGCGCAGGGCCCGCATAGGCGGCGCAGGCCGCGCCGAAGGCGCCGAGCAGACGCATCGACACCGGATTGGTCTCGGCCTGCCACTCCGGATGCCATTGGACGCAGAGGGCGAAGCCCCTCGCCCCCTCGATCGAGAACGCCTCGACCAGGCCGTCCGGCGCACGCGCCTCGACGCGCAGGCCGTCGGCGAGCCGGCGCACGCCCTGACCGTGCAGGGAATTGACACGGATTCGCGCGGCGTCGAGCAGACCCTCGAGCACACCGCCCGGTTCGACGAGCACGTCGTGCGATTGCGCGTACTGCACCTCGGCCGCCGGGTGCTCGGGCGCGCGGTGGTCGGCCAGGCCGGCGATGTCCTGCACGGCCTGGTGAAGCGATCCGCCGAACGCGACGTTCGCCTCCTGAAAGCCACGACAGATGGCGAAGACGGGCAGGCCGCGCGCCACGGCCTTGCGGATCATCGGCAGCGTCCAGGCGTCCCGATCGAGGTCGAGCGGCAGCGTCGGATCGAGCACGTCCTCGTCGAAATGGCTGGGGTGCACGTTCGACGGCGAGCCGGTCAGCAGCAGGCCGTGCGCGAGGTCGAGCAGCGCATCGAGCTCTTCGGGCTCGGCCGTCGGCACGATCAGCGGCTGGGCGCCGGCGAGACGCACCGCATCGACATACTTCTTCCCAGCGATGTGAAACGGGTGCGCGCCCAGCACCCGGTTGCAGGACGGCACCAGGACGACGGGTTTTCGCGGCATCGGGAACGGTCGAGCCTCGGCGCGGCCCGTCAGGCCTGCTTCTTCAGCACATCGGCGATCGTGCTGACCATCTGGTCGATGTGCGAACTCTCGACGATCAGCGGCGGCGAGAGGGCGATCGTGTCGCCGGTCGTGCGCACCATGACGCCGCGCTCCCAGCACTCGAGGAAGACATCGAAGGCGCGCTTGCCGGGTTGGCCGGGCACCGGCTCGAGTTCGATGCCGCCGACCAGGCCGATATTGCGCACGTCGATCACGTTCGGGACGCCGCGAAGCGAATGCAACGCGCTCTCGAACACCGGCGCCATGGTGGCGGCGCGCGTCAGCAGTCCTTCCTCGGCGTAGGTATCGAGCGTGCCGAGCGCCGCGGCACAGGCGAGCGGGTGCGCCGAATAGGTATAGCCGTGCGCAAACTCGATCAGGTGCTCGGGCCCGCTCATGAAGGCATCGTGAACCGCCGGCTTCGCAAACACCGCGCCCATCGGCACGCAGCCGTTGGTGATGCCCTTGGCGACCGTCATCAGGTCGGGCGTGACGCCGAAATGATGCGCGGCGAAGGGCGAACCGAGGCGGCCGAAGCCGGTGATGACCTCGTCGAAGATGAGCAGGATGCCGTGCTTGTCGCAGATCGACCGCAGGCGCTTCAGATAGCCCTTGGGCGGGAGCAACACGCCGGTCGAGCCCGCGACGGGTTCGACGATGACCGCGGCGATCGTCGACGCATCGTGAAGTGCGACGAGGCGCTCGAGATCGTCGGCGAGCTCTGCGCCGTGGTCCGGCACACCGCGCGAAAACGCGTTTCGGGCCGGGTCGTGGGTATGACGCAGGTGATCGACGCCCGGCAGCAACGGACCGAACGATTTGCGGTTGCCGACGATGCCGCCCACCGAGATGCCGCCGAAGTTGACGCCGTGGTAGCCGCGCTCGCGACCGATCAGTCGGGTCCGCGAACCATCGCCGCGCGCCCGGTGGTAGCCGATGGCGATCTTCAACGCGGTCTCGACCGCCTCCGAGCCCGAATTGGTGAAGAACACCTTGTCGAGCCCGCTCGGCGCGATCTCGACCAGGCGCTCGGCCAGCTCGAAGGCTTTCGGGTGCCCCATGTTGAAGGGCGGTGCGAAGTCCATTTCCGCGGCCTGCTCGGCGATCGCCCGAACGATCTTCGGCCGCGCGTGGCCGGCATTCACGCACCAGAGGCCGGCGATGCCGTCGAGCACCTGGCGGCCCTCGGGCGTCCAGTAGTGCATGCCGGCGGCTTTCGCGAGCAGCCGGGGTGCCTGTTTGAACTGCCGGTTGGCGGTGAACGGCATCCAGAACGCGTCCATGCGCTGGGCGGCAACGGCGACCGGCGCGGCGGAATGGGGCGAAAGCGTGGCGGGATCGTCTTTGTACATGGCAGGCTCCTCCAGGCGCGATGAAGCCGGCAAGGGTCGGCGAACGCGGGTGGTCGAGTCTAGCGGAGCGCCGGGTACGCGCTGCGCGCGCTGCGCCGGGATTTTCAGGATTGCGATCACTGTTTCACAATATGGAAAGAGGCGATGCTGCGCTGCATCAAAACATTTCGAATTGCCGGAACAAGTTTCACATTACGAATCGTCGCATGTAACCCATTGATTTACATGAACTTGCTAACAGGTCTTATATAAGACATAAGTGTCGAAACCGTGACGCCGCCTCGGTATCCTTCATCCATCCACAACCACCCCCGTCCCTGGAGCTTTCGATGACCGCAGTCAGCCGTGAACAACAAGCCGCCGCCCTGGAAAAAGAATGGGCCGAGAACCCGCGCTGGAAGGGCATCAAGCGCAGCTACAGCGCCGCCGATGTGGTGCGGCTGCGCGGCTCGGTGCAGGTCGAGCACACGCTCGCCAAGCGCGGCTCGGAAAAGCTCTGGCACCTGCTCAACAACGAACCCTTCGTCAACACGCTCGGTGCGCTCACCGGCAATCAGGCGATGCAACAGGTCAAGGCCGGCCTGAAGGCGATCTACCTCTCCGGCTGGCAGGTCGCGGGCGACGCCAATCTCGCCGGCGAGATGTACCCCGACCAGTCGCTCTACCCGGCGAATTCGGTGCCGATGGTCGTCAAGCGCATCAACAACACCTTCACCCGGGCCGACCAGATTCAGTGGTCGGAAGGCAAGGACGAGGTCGACTATTTCGCGCCGATCGTGGCCGATGCCGAAGCCGGGTTCGGCGGCGTGCTGAATGCCTTCGAGCTGATGAAGTCGATGATCGACGCCGGCGCCGCCGGCGTTCACTTCGAGGACCAGCTCGCCTCGGTGAAGAAGTGCGGCCACATGGGCGGCAAGGTGCTGGTGCCGACGCGCGAAGCGGTGGCCAAGCTCAGCGCCGCCCGGCTCGCGGCGGACGTGATGGGCACGCCGACCTTGGTCATCGCCCGCACCGATGCCGAAGCGGCGGACCTCGTGACGAGCGACGTCGACGTGAACGACCAGCCGTATCTCACCGGCGAGCGCACGGTCGAGGGCTTTTTCCGCAGCAAGGCTGGCCTCGAGCAGGCGATCTCGCGTGGCCTCGCGTATGCCGAAGTCGCCGACATGGTGTGGTGTGAAACCGGCAAGCCGGACCTGGCCTACGCGAAGCGCTTCGCCGACGCGATCCACGCCAAGTTCCCCGGCAAGCTGCTCGCCTACAACTGCTCGCCGAGCTTCAACTGGAAGAAGAACCTCGACGACGCGACGATCGCGAAGTTCCAGCGCGAACTCGGTGCGATGGGCTACAAGTTCCAGTTCATCACGCTTGCCGGCTTCCACAGCCTCAACTACTCGATGTTCAACCTGGCCTACGGCTACGCGCGCAACAACATGACCGCGTTCGTCGAGCTGCAACAGGCGGAGTTCGCCGCTGCCGACAAGGGCTTCACGGCGGTGAAGCACCAGCGCGAAGTCGGCACCGGTTACTTCGACGCGGTCACCACGACGATCGAGCGCGAGGCGTCGACCGGGGCGTTGAAGGGCTCGACGGAGGACGAGCAATTCTTCGACAAGAACCACTGATGCACCGAGGCCCGGTGACGGGCGGCTGAACGAACGGCCCGGTCTTCGTTGACCAGGCCGTTTTCATTTGCGAACCAGATCGCCGGTGAGGCCGCCGGCGGCTGCCGCCAGGACCTAGAGCGACACGTCCTCGGGTCGATTGCGCAATGCGCTGAATCGACTTAGGGCGTTGCTGGCCGGACGGATGTCACGTCGGTCGGGGCGTGGCGGCCGCGCTGGTCGATCCCCGGGCCCAGGGCCCTCGCCCTGCGCTTCGCAGCCTACATTCCGGAGTAGTTCGGCCCGCCGCCGCCCTCGGGGGCGACCCAGACGATGTTTTGCGTCGGGTCCTTGATGTCGCAGGTCTTGCAGTGCACGCAGTTCTGGGCGTTGATCTGCAGGCGATCGCTGTTGTCGGCGTTCTTCACGTACTCGTAGACGCCAGCCGGGCAGTAGCGGCTCTCCGGGCCGCCGTACTTCGCGAGGTTGACGTTCACCGGCACCGAAGCATCCTTCAGCGTCAGGTGCGGCGGCTGGTTCTCACCGTGGTTGGTGTTGCTGATGAAGACGCTCGACAAGCGATCGAAGGTCAACTTGCCGTCGGGCTTGGGGTAGGTGATCTGCGGGCAGTCGGCAGCCGGCTTCAGGTAGCTGTAGTCGGGTGCCTTGCGGTGGATCGTCCATGGGGGTGACTTGATGCCGAGCTTCGGCAACAGCCAGTACTCGATCCCGGTCATCAACGAGCCGACGTAGAGCCCCTTCTTGAACCACTGCTTGAAATTGCGCGACTGCTCCAGCTCGGCCTTGAGCCAGCTCTTGTCGAAGGCGGCCGGGTAGGCGGCGAGTTCGTCGTGCTGGCGCCCGGCGCTGACTGCGTCGAAGGCGGCGTCGGCCGCGAGCATGCCGGTCTTGATCGCGGCGTGGCTGCCCTTGATGCGCGCGGCGTTGAGATAGCCGGCGTCGCAACCGATCAGCGCGCCGCCGGGGAAAACCGTCTTCGGCAGGCTGAGCAAGCCCCCGGCGGTGATCGCGCGGGCGCCGTAGCCGATGCGTTTGCCGCCTTCGAGCACCGCGCGAATTCGCGGGTGCGTCTTCCAGCGCTGCATCTCCTCGAACGGGCTGAGCCACGGGTTGGTGTAGTCGAGGCCGACGACGAGGCCGAGCGTGACGAGGTTGCCCTCCATGTGATAGAGCCAGCCGCCGCCGTAGGTGTGCGTGTCCATCGGCCAGCCGGCGGTGTGGACGACCTTCCCCGGTACGTGCCGGGCCGGGTCGACTTCCCAAAGCTCCTTGACGCCGATGCCGTAGGCCTGGGGGTCGCGGCCTTCGTCGAGCTTGAAGCGGTTGATGAGCTGCCGGCCGAGCTGGCCGCGCGAGCCTTCGGCGAAGAGCGTGTACTTGGCGTGCAGCTCCATGCCGATCTGGAAATCGCCGGTGGGCTCGTTGTCCTTGCCGACGCCCATGTTGCCGGTCGCGACGCCGGTGACCGTGCCCTTGTCGTCGTAGAGGATCTCGGCCGCGGGAAAGCCCGGGAAGATCTCGACGCCGAGGCCCTCGGCCTGCTGGGCCATCCAGCGCACGACGTTGCCGAGGCTGATGACGTAGTTGCCCTCGTTGTGGAAGCAGCTCGGGATCAGCGCCTTCGGTGTCGCATGCGCACCGGTCGCCGTGAGGAACAGCACCTCGTCGTCGGTCACCGGCTGGTTCAGCGGTGCGCCGAGCTCTTTCCAGTTCGGCAGCAATTCGTCGAGCGCGATCGGGTCCATCACCGCGCCGCTCAGGATGTGGGCGCCGGGCTCGCTGCCTTTTTCGAGCACGACGACCGAAACCTCCTTGCCTCTTTCGGCCGCCAGCTGCTTGCACCGGATCGCCGCTGCAAGGCCCGCCGGGCCCGCTCCGACGATCGCGACGTCGTATTCCATCGCTTCGCGCGGGCCGTACTGCGCGAGGATTTCCGCAGGAGTCATTCGCTTCCCTTGTCTCTTCGTATGGCGGCCGATTCTACGGGCGCGGTCCCGGACGCGTAGGCCGCGGCAGCCGGGCGCGGGGGCCTTCGCGTGCTACCCTTTCCGCTCTTAAAATCGGGGCGTCCATGAGCTACAACATCGATCTGTCCGGACGGGTCGCGCTGGTCACCGGCGCATCGAGCGGTCTCGGCACGCAGTTCGCCAAGACGCTCGCGCAGGCCGGCGCCGCCGTCGTTCTCGCGGGCCGGCGTCTGGAGCGGCTGAAGACCCTGCGTGCCGAGATCGAGGGCGACGGCGGCGACGCCCACGTCGTCGGGCTCGACGTGACCGATCTCGACAGCATCAAGTCGGCCGTCGCCCACGCCGAGACGGAAATGGGCGGCCTGGACATCCTCGTCAACAACTCGGGCGTCGGCGTGTCCAAGACGCTGATCGAGATGAACGAGGAAGACTACGACTACCTGTTCGACACGAACACCCGTGGCGCCTTCTTCGTCGCGCAGGAGGTCGGCAAGCGGATGATCGCCCGCGCCAAGGGCTCGGCGCCGGGCACCTACACCGGTGGGCGCATCGTCAACATCGCCTCGATCCTCGGGCTGAAGGTCTTGAACCGGGTCGGCGTCTACGCGATGAGCAAGGCGGCGCTGATCCACATGACGCGGGCGATGGCGCTCGAATGGGGCCGCTACGGCATCAACGTCAATGCCATCTGTCCCGGCTACATCGACACCGAGATCAACCATCACCAGTGGTCGACCGAGCAGGGCCAAAAGCTCGTCGCGATGTTGCCGAGAAAGCGCGTCGGCCAGCCGCAGGACCTCGACGCGGTGCTGATGATGCTCGTTGCCAACCAGAGCCACTTCGTCAACGGCGCGGTGATCCAGGCCGACGACGGGTTCGGCCTTTGACCGATCGGCCGCCGTCGATGCGTGCCCTCTCACCGCTGGAGGCGCGCGTGCTCGGCGTGCTGATCGAAAAAGCGCACACGGTCCCCGACAGCTATCCGCTCTCGCTCAACGCCCTGATCAACGCCTGCA
>CAZZWY010000043.1:0-6633 GCA_964657785.1 uncultured Acetobacteraceae bacterium | reverse complement strand
CTCAACTCGTTGACGCTCGGCTGCAACCAGAAGACGGCCCGCGACCCGGTGATCAGCGCGGCCGAGCCGGAGGTGCAGAGCGCGGTCGACGCGTTGAAGGCGCTGCACCTGGTCTTCGAAGCGAGCGGCTCCCGCGTCACCCGGTACGAACACAACCTCGGTCGAGCGCTCGCCTTGCCGTCGCAGTCGGTCGCGCTGCTCGCGGTGATGATGTTGCGCGGCCCGCAGACCGGCCCCGAGCTGCGCGCCAACTGCGACCGGCTGCACCGGTTCGCCGACCAGTCCGCTGCCGATGGCTTCCTCGAGGAGCTGGCCGAGCGCTCAGTGGAGAAGGGCGGCCCGCTGGTTTGCAAACTGCCTCGTGCGCCCGGGATGCGCGAGGCGCGCTGGGCGCACCTGCTCTGCGGCCCGATCGACGTCTCGGCGATGCCGGTCGCGACCGATGCCGAAACGTTCGTCGGCGTGGGCGAAGTGGCGGCGTTGAGGGCCGCGCAAGTCGTTCTGCGACGGGAAGTGGACGAACTCCGCGGTCTGGTCGATCGGCTCTACGCCGAGCTCGGCGTGGAGCGCGGCTGAACCCGAAGGACACGCGTGCGATTCGATCTGCCCGATGCCAAGAAGCTGACCCTCGAGATGGTGATCCCGATCCGCTGGGGTGACATGGACGCGATGGGCCACGTCAACAACACCGTCTACTTCCGTTACCTCGAGATCGCGCGGATCGAATGGCTGCAGCGCGTCGCCGGTCCGGTCGACCCGCAGGGTGAGGGGCCGATCATCGTCAACGCGTTCTGCAATTTCATCCGGCAGCTCGCCTACCCCGGCGACGTGCTGGCGAAGCATTACGTCGCGAGCCCGGGGCGGACGAGCATTCAGACCTACGTCACGCTCGAACGCACCGACGAACCGGGCGTGATCAGTGCCTCCGGCGGCGCCACGACGGTCTGGATGAACTACGCCAGGCAGAAGTCGGTGCCGCTGCCGGAGGCGATCCGCCAACTCGCCGGCTAGGATTTCGAGCCGGCCGTCGTGGCTGGATTCCGGTGTACGCTCGCCGATCACATTCCCGCCGAGCAGAAGGAAAAATCGATGAAGAAGGTGTTCCCGAGCGCTGCCGAAGCGCTCAGCGGCGTCGTCGCCGACGGGCAGTTGATGGCGGTCGGCGGCTTCGGTCTTTGCGGAATTCCGGAGGCCCTGATCGCCGCGCTGCGCGACCTCGGCGTGAAGGACCTCACGTTCGTCTCGAACAACTGTGGAGTCGACGACTTCGGGCTCGGGATCCTGCTCAAGAACAAGCAGATCCGGAAGATGATCTCGAGCTACGTCGGCGAGAACAAGGAGTTCGAGCGCCAGTACCTCGCCGGCGAACTCGAGCTCGAGTTCACGCCGCAGGGCACGCTCGCCGAGAAGCTGCGCGCCGGCGGCGCCGGCATCCCGGCGTTCTTCACCCGCACGGGGGTCGGCACGCTCGTCGCCGAGGGCAAGGAGACGCGCGAGTTTGACGGCCACGTCTACGTCATGGAGCGTGCCCTCGTCCCCGAGGTGTCGCTCGTGAAGGCGTGGAAGGCCGATGAATCCGGCAATCTCGTCTTTCGGCGGACGGCGCGGAACTTCAATCCGGCGGTCGCGATGGCGGGCAAGGTGACGATCGTCGAGGTCGAAGAGATCGTGGCGACCGGCAGCATCGATCCCGACGCCGTGCACCTGCCCGGCATCTACGTCCACCGCATCGTCCTCAACGCGCACCCGGAAAAGCGCATCGAGAAGCGGACGATTTCGGCCGCCAAGAACGCAACGACCGCAGGAGCCTGACCATGGCATGGACCCACGACCAGATGGCCGCGCGCGCTGCCCGCGAGCTGCAGGACGGCTTCTACGTCAACCTCGGCATCGGCCTGCCGACGCTCGTCGCCAACCATGTCGCGCCCGACATCGAAGTCTGGCTGCAGAGCGAGAACGGCATGCTCGGCATCGGCCCGTTCCCGACCGAAGACGAAGTCGACGCCGACCTCATCAACGCCGGCAAGCAGACCGTGACCACCTTGCCCGGCTCGTCGATCTTCGGCTCGCACGACAGCTTCGCGATGATCCGGGCCGGCAAGATCAACCTCTCGATCCTCGGCGCGATGCAGGTGAGCACCGAAGGCGATCTGGCCAACTGGATGATCCCCGGCAAGATGGTCAAGGGCATGGGCGGCGCGATGGACCTCGTCGCCGGCGTCGAGCGCGTGCTCGTGCTGATGGAACACGTCGCGAAGAAGAAGGACGGGACGGTCGACCTCAAGATCCTGCCCGCCTGCACCTTGCCATTGACCGGCGTCGGCGTCGTCGACCGCATCATCACCGACCTCGCGGTGATCGATGTGACGCCGGAAGGCCTGAAGGTGGTCGAGCTCGCCGAGGGCGTGACCCGCGAGGAGCTGCAGGCCAAGACCGGCGCGCCGCTGATCTGAGACAGTCGAAGGGACCGCGTGAACCGGGAGCCGTGTTCGGCCCGGCATTCTTCGATTTGCCGTCGCGGTTGACGGCGCAGGACCGTCACGGCGCGCCGGGCATCTGTCTGTTGCCTCGCGGCAACCCGGTCGGCGGCGTTGCAGTCCGCTGCATGTCGTCCTGTCTGCGAGCCGATCCGGCGCTGCCGATGCTGGACTTCTTCTGAACGCGGGCGGCACCGGTCGATTCGACCGAGCGGGCGCCAACGGCTCGGCCGGGTCGGTCGCCTTCAGTCGACCTTGCCCTTCGGCGTCTGCTGCCGCTGCACCTCGCGGTGCTTCATCTCGAGGTAGTCCTTTCGCTCCATTTCGTGGAGCTGCAGCGGGTAGCGCTCCGAGCTCGTGAACCAGTCGTTGAGGCGCTTGTCGATCTGCGCCGGAGGCGGCGTACCGTAGGCGTCGAGGTAGGCCGCGATGGCGAGGTAGTAACGCATCGTGTTGCGCTCGACCACCCCGCGGACGTTGCCGATGTAGACCGGTTTGCCGTCCTTCTGCCCGACCACCGAGAAGCCGACCTTGTCTCGCCCGATGGTCGCGAGGTAGCTCTCCATCGCGAGGCGGGCGGCAAAGCCGTAAGCGTAGGCGTACGACATGTGCAGGAACGACTGCCGCGCGTCGAGCGGGATGGCCTCGAGGACGATGCGGTAGTCGCGCGTGCCGAGCGGGCCGTTCTCGGCACCCAGCTGCACCTGCAGATAGTTCGCGGTCGACGCCACCGGCGTGTACTCGAATTCGACGCGGTAGGCGTCTTCGATCGGCTGGTCGAACTTGCGCCCGACGACCAGCGCCAGCCCGTTCGCGGGCGCTGTGGCCGAGGGGCTGCAGTACTTGACGTTGAGGTGCAGGATCAGGATGTCGCACCAGTGCGCGGTGCCCTGCAGCGCCGGGGCGACCGTCGCGAAGGGCGTCTCGACCACGGCATAGACCTCCCCCTTGAGGGCGCCCGAGGTCTGAGTCGACTCGATCCAGAGCGGCTGCTGAAACGCGTTGTCGGCGAGCTTGTCTTTCAGCTCGGCGTGCCGGGCCTTCAACGCCACGGCGTCCTGCGCGCGCGCCGCCGGGGTGAGCACCGGCAGCCAGATCGAGGCCGCCACGAGGGCTGTCGTCGCCCAACGCTGGACGAGGCGAGCGCTCGTTGTCGTCATCCGGCCGTCCCCATGACACGCGGCGACTCCGCCGCGGCACGCGCCTGCGACAGGGCCCGCGCCGCTTCCTCGACGAGCACCGGCCCTCGGTAGATGAACCCGGTGTAGACCTGCACCAGATCCGCGCCGGCCTCGATCTTCGCTCTGGCATCGGCGCCGCTCATCACCCCGCCGACGCCGATGATGGGAAAGCTCGGGCCGAGGCGCTGCCGCAGCCGCGCGATCACCCGGTTCGACGCAGCCAGCAACGGCGCGCCGGAGAGCCCGCCGGTCTCGGTCGCGTGCGCGAGGCCGGCGACGCCGTCGCGCGAGATCGTCGTGTTGGTGGCGATCACGCCGTCGATGCGCTGGCGGGCCAGGGTCGCCGCGATGACATCGATCTGCAATTCATCGAGGTCGGGAGCGATCTTGACGAAGATCGGCACCTCGCGGCCGTGTCGCGCGGCCAGCGCCTGCTTGCGCGCCTGCACCGCCGCGAGCAGCGCATCGAGCGCGGCGTCGGCCTGGAGCGCACGCAAGTCTTTCGTGTTCGGGCTCGAGATGTTGACGACGACGTAATCGGCGTGCGAATAGACGCCATCGAGACAGGCCAGGTAGTCGTCGGCCGCCCGCTCGATCGGCGTGGCCGCGTTCTTGCCGATGTTGAGCCCGAGGATGCCGCCGCGTTCGCGAAACCGTGCCCGCTGCACATTGGCGAGGAACGCGTCGAGTCCCCGGTTGTTGAACCCGAGCCGGTTGATCAGCGCCCGTGCCTCGGGCAGCCGGAAGATTCGGGGCTTCGGATTGCCCGGCTGCCCTTTCGGCGTCACCGTGCCGACCTCGATGAAGCCGAAGCCGAGCGCCCCGAGGCCGTCGATGCAGGCGCCGTTCTTGTCGAGCCCGGCGGCCAGGCCGATGCGGTTCGGAAATCGCAGGCCGGCGACGACGACCGGGTCGTCGACGCGGGCCTGCGCCCACAGGCACTGCAGCGGCGAGCCCTGCAGCCGCGCGAGCGTCGCGAGCGTGAGGTCGTGGGCGGCTTCGGCGTCGAGGCCGAAGAGGAACGGGCGCACGAGCGAATACGGCAACATCGGCATGACGACGATTGTGTCAGCCCTTCCTTCCGGCAACACCCGCGGATACGCTTGTCCGATACTGGCAGCTCACCCCCAGGAGGCCCGACCATGCCCGGCACTCGAATCGAACGCGACACCTTCGGCGACATCGCCGTGCCCGACGAAGCGCTTTGGGGCGCGCAGACCCAGCGCTCGATGCACCACTTCGCGATTTCCACCGAGCGCATGCCTCGCGAGCTGCTGATGGCGCTGGCGCTCGTCAAGCGCAGCGCCGCGGTCGTCAACGGCGGCCTCGGCACGCTGGACGAGAAGAAGGCCGACGCGATCGTCCGCGCCGCGGACGAAGTCCTCGCCGGCCAGCACGGCGCCCAGTTCCCGCTCTCCGTCTGGCAGACCGGCTCGGGCACGCAGAGCAACATGAACATGAACGAGGTGCTCGCCAACCGCGCCTCGGTGCTGCTCGGCGGCGCGATGGGCGAGGCGCGGCAGGTGCATCCGAACGACGACGTCAATCGCGGGCAATCGTCCAACGACGTCTTCCCGACCGCGATGAGCGTCGCGGCGATGCTGGCGATCGACACCCGCTTGCTGCCCGCCCTCGCGACCCTGCGGGCGACGCTGGCGGAGAAGTCGGCCGAGTTCGCCGATGTCGTCAAGATCGGTCGCACCCATCTGCAGGACGCCACGCCGCTCACGCTCGGCCAGGAAATTTCCGGCTGGGTCGCGCAGATCGACCACGGCATGCGCCATCTGCGCAGCGCGCTGCCGCATCTGTGCGAACTCGCGCTCGGCGGCACGGCGGTCGGTACCGGGCTGAACGCGCATCCCGAATTCGGCACCCGGGTGGCGGCGGAGCTCGCCACCGCCACCGGCCTGCCGTTCGAATCGGCGCCGAACAAGTTCGAGGCGCTGGCCGCGCACGACGCGATGGTGTTCGCGCACGGGGCGCTGAAGACGGTCGCGGCGTCGATGATGAAGATCGCCAACGACGTTCGCTGGCTCGCCTCGGGCCCCCGTTCCGGGCTCGGGGAGATCACGATCCCCGAGAACGAGCCCGGCAGCTCGATCATGCCCGGCAAGGTCAACCCGACCCAATGCGAGGCGCTGACGATGCTGGCCTGCCAGGTGATGGGCAACGACGTCGCGGTGAATCTCGCCGGCGCGTCCGGCAACTTCGAGCTCAACGTCTTCAAGCCGGTGATCGTCCACAACCTGCTGCAGAGCGTGCGGCTGCTCGCCGACGGCGCGATCAGCTTCGAGGAACATTGCGCCCGCGGCATCGAAGCCGACCGCACCCGCATCGCCGAGCTGGTGCAGCGCTCGCTGATGCTGGTCACCGCGCTCAACCCGCACATCGGCTACGACAAATCGGCGTTCATCGCCAAACGCGCCCACAAGGAAGGCACGAGCCTGCGCGAGGCGGCGCTCGCCTCCGGCTGGCTCACCGGCGAGCAGTTCGACGAGTGGGTGCGCCCGCAGGACATGGTCGGGGTGCTCCGATGACCCAGGACGAACTCAAGGCCGCAGTGGCTAACGCAGCGCTCGCGCACGTGGTCGAGGGCAGCATCGTCGGCGTCGGCACCGGCTCTACCGTCGACCTCTTCATCGATGCCCTGGCCGGCATCGCCCGGCGCATCCGCGGCGCGGTCGCGAGCAGCGAGCGGAGCAGCGCGCGGCTGCGCGGCCACGGCATCGCGGTGCTCGACGCCAACGAAGTCGACGGCCTGCCGGTCTACATCGACGGCGCCGACGAGATCGATGCCGGCGGCTTCATGATCAAGGGCGGCGGTGCGGCGCTGACCCGCGAGAAGATCGTCGCCGACCTCGCCGATCGATTCGTCTGCATCGCCGACGAATCGAAGCTCGTCGGGGTGCTCGGCCGCTTCCCGCTGCCGATCGAGGTCGTGCCGATGGCCACCCGGCAGATCGAACGCCGGCTGG
>CAZZWY010000042.1:11152-13818 GCA_964657785.1 uncultured Acetobacteraceae bacterium | reverse complement strand
CAAAGCGGCGTTGCAGGTCGGCGCGTTATCCGCTGATCCGAACGCAGCACCGAACGCAGCGGCGGTAGTCAACGCCATTGCGGCGGCGATTGCCTCGCTAGGGAGCGCTCCGGCGCCGCCTGCACCGGCCCCTGTTGTCGCCCCCACGATCACCGCCCAGCCCGCCGCGCAGTCCATCACAGCTCCAGCGACGGCGACCTTCACCGTCGCAGCCACGACCGGCGGCGGCACGCTTGCCTATCAGTGGCAGCGCAGCAACGACAGCGGCTCAACGTGGGCCAACGTCAGCACGGGCACCGGCGCGACATCGGCGAACTACACCACGGCGGCCACGACGACCGCTGACAGCTTGGCGCGCTTCCGCGTTCTGGTCAGCAACTCGGCCAACGCCTCCAGCCCTCTCGCGAGTTCGAGCGCGACCCTGACCGTCTCAGCCGCAACGGTCCCGCTCAGCATCAGCGGCACACCGGCCACCAGCGCGACGGTCGGCACGGCATACAGCGCGACCTTCGCGGCTTCGGGCGGCGCGGGCGGGAATGTCTTCAGCCTCGCATCGGCTACGTTGCCGGCCGGGCTGACGCTCACCTCAAGTACTGGCGCGATCTCCGGCACGCCGACGGCTGCTGGTACGGCATCCGGCCTCTCGGTGCGCGTGACCGACTCTGCCTTGGCGACGGCGACATCTGCGACGTTCGGCATCACGGTGGCGGCCGCTGCCGTCGACACCCGGCCGCGCTACGGCGTCGGCTCGGCGACGGCCGGAGTCTCAGGCGCTGCGGCGCTGCTCGCATCAATGACCGCGACAGGTGCGAACGGCAGCAAGGCTGCGACGTTCACTGTCGCGCCGAGTACCGGCCAGTACGGCTGGTTTGCAGCCGAGGCAACGGTCAGCGCCGCAGGCGTCACGTTTGTCGCTACCGATGGCAGCGGAGGCTGGCAAGGCGCTTCGTCGAGCGGAAACAACAACGCCGATGCGGGCAACAGCCCGAACACGTCGACCGTGACCTACAGCGACGGCACGACGACATGGCGCTTCTTCCGCCAGTCCTATTCCGGCGCGTCGACGACCGTCACAACTTCCTGATCGAGCCAGCACCATGCCCCGTCAATCCAGCCCCAATTCGACCCCGCCGGGAATGCCCGCAATTGCCGCAGCATCGCTCGGTAGGCTCGTCGGCGTGCATCTGCACTTCGCCAGCAACGCCGATCTTCAGACCGCGCTCGCTGCGAATACCACCGATCCGTTGTGGGCTGATGGTTCGCACTTCACCATCTCGGGCGAGACCGGGACGCGGCGCTTCGATCTGGCCGGCAATCACGTCCGCAAGCTCGACTTGTACACCGGCAAGCGGATCATGCTGGCCGCGAACACCAATGTCGCAACCTCCGTGTCGGGCGTGGCACCGACGCTCGGCAGCCCGGGTGATGTCGCAGTCGACTACAGCGCCGGCATCTACTGGACGAACACCGCGGGGACGTGGCTCAACAGCGGCAGCATCTTCCCGCCGATCGTGCCGGTCCCGGTGTCTGGCCCGACGACCTTCTACTTCGACACGCACGGTCCCGGCTTCGCGCCGATCTTCGGCGGCGCCAACGCGACGGTTACGGTCGCCGCAGACGCTGCGGCCATCGCTGCCGGCCACCTCCCGTGGCCCGTCGGCAGCGGCTTCGACCTCCCGACGCTGGACACCAGCGCCGGCGTGCCGACGATCTCGACCCCGGACAACAAGACGATCACCGGCGGCCCGAACAAGCCCGTCGGCGCCAACTGCAAGGCGGCCGGCTCGTGGGACGTTCAGACCACCGCACCCACGGTCACCGGCACCAGCACGCTCGCAGGCGCGACCGACATCGCTTCGGCCAACCTGCCCTCGCTGAACACGCCGACCGCGACAGCACTGGCCGCCAAGGCCGACAAGACTGGCACCTTGGCCCAGTTCGCCCCGACGACCTCGGCGCAACTGCTCGGCATCGTCTCCGACGAAACCGGTACGGGACCGCTCGTCTTCGGCACGGCGCCAACGATCAGCAACGCAAACCTTACCGGCATTCCTGCTGCCCCTACGGCTGCGCCTGGCACGAATACGACGCAGATTGCAACGATGGCGGCGCTTGCGGCGGCCGTGGCGGCGCTCGGTGTTGGCATGCGGCTCAAGGGGCCCTTCGACGCCAGTGCAGGCCCAAACTATCCGGCTGGCACCGCGGGAGACGTCTACTTCATCAGCACGGCCGGCAAGGTCGGCGGCGCTTCGGGCAAAGCGGTCGATGTGGCCGACATGCTGATTTGTCAATCGACGGCAGCGGCCGGCGCGGAAGCTGCGGTTGGGGCATCGTGGTTCGTCGTCGAGCACAACCTTGTAGGGGCCCTCGTCGCGGCGAACAACCTCTCGGACATCGCGAACGCCGCAACGGCATGGGCGAACCTCGGCGGCGACGCCAAGGCACAAACGGCAGCACAAACGCTGCTTGCGGCAACGAACTACGCCCGCAGCGATTTCCACTTTGAGACGTGGTCGGCTTTCCAAACCGCGGTCGCCGCCGAGCAAGCGCGCGTAGCGGCCGGCGCGCCGCGCTGGGTCGACGGAACCCGGCTGAACGTTGGCACAGCTCCGAATACCGTCACCATGATCTGGGTGGTCGCAAACAACCATGCCCGCCTCGCCTCG
>CAZZWY010000042.1:0-11142 GCA_964657785.1 uncultured Acetobacteraceae bacterium | reverse complement strand
AACACGATCAGCTTCGGCTCTGGCGTTCCGGGCTCGGGCGTCGGAGTGAACGGCGACGGCTACATCGACTGGAATCTCGGGGCGTTTGGGCCGAAAGCGGCAGGCGCGTGGCCAGCGACTCCTGCTGTAAGTTTCGCGGCGAGTTCTGGTTCACCGGTCCCGATCACCGTGAGTGGTCTCACCGCAGTCGGCTCGCTGATGACCGCCACGATTGCCGCAGGATGGGTCAACACGGGCGGCAACTGGACGCGCACCGGCGCGGCAATCAGCGGCGCGACCGCGCTCACCTACACCAGCACCTCGGCCGATGCGGGCCAGTCGCTCACCTACGTGTCGAGCAACATCCCGTACATCCCAGCGGGGATCATGGTTGCTGCTCCAGCCTACGGCGTTTCTGGCACCCCCTTCTTCACGGACAACTTCACCGACGCCGATGGCACGCTCGTGACGGCGCACACCCCCGATCTCGGTCCGGCGTGGACGGTCGGACAGGGCACCTATCAGGTCACCGGCAACAAAGCCGTCATGGCTTCCAAAGGCACGCTGGGCGCCATCATGCTCACCACCGCGCCGACGAACGACTACAGAATCACCTGCCTCTTCACCGGCACCAGCGGGAATACAGGTGATGGCGTCTGTTTTCGGGGCCAGGACGCGAGCAACACGCTGCTCACCGAGAACAACGGCAGCCCGTCCGGGACTCAGATGTCCCGGTTCTCTGGCGGTGGCGAGGCGGCGCTTGCCGCGGGCTCCGTGAGCAATGCAAGCCCGCGCAGCATGGACGTGAACGTGGTCGGGCCGACGGCGACGGTGTTCGTCAATGGTGTTCTCTCCGCGTGTGTCGCGAGCAGCCTTTTCCCGAACGCAAAGGGCTTCGGCTTTCGCATGGCCGGCACGATCGGCGCGAACTCGGTCGACAACTTCAACGCCTACTCGATCACCCAGGGTACGCCGTTCGACCAGCCTTTCGTCTCGTCTGCGACCCCGGTCATGTGGGACACCGACATGGGCGCAGATGCCGACGACATCATCGCCGGCCTGATGCTGCACGGCGCGCGTCTTTCGGGCGAGGTCAACATCCTCTGCACGACGACCAACACCCGCGCGGCGAACTCGGTCAACGCGGTCTATGCGGTCAACAACTACAAGGGCGCCGCGTCGACGCCGCTGGGCGTGACCTCAGCGACCACGTTCACCAACACCAGCGCAGTCGACGCTACCGCGACCGGTTCCTACGGCACACCCGGCCCAGGCCTCTCAGCGCCGGACGCCGTCGGCCTCATGCGGCAAAAGCTTAACGCGGCGGCCAACGGCAGCGTCGTGATCGTCGCGACCGGCTTCCTCACGAACATCAGCCTGCTGCTGAATTCGATCGCCAACTACAACAGCGACGGCATCGCGCTGACCGGGTTGCAGCTCATCACGGCCAAAGTAAAGCGCCTCGTCGTCATGGGCGGCATCTGGGGGTATGCGTCCAACAGCGCCTCGTTGACCTCGGGTGAAACCAACTTCCGGGGCGACCCTTCGGCGAGCGACAACGTCGTCGCCAACTGGCCGGCGTCGACCGCACCGATCTACTTCTCCGGCTACGAAATCGGCATCGTCGCCAGTGTGGCGGTGACCACCGGCCTCGGCGGATTCAACCGGCCGGGTTGGGACCCGAGCGCCATGATGCTCGCGATCCGCGGCACCTCGTGGGGCGGCACGCAGTACTGGGGGCTCAATCGCGGGAGGGCATATTCGGTCAACGGTTACAACGGCTGGATTCCAGACCCGGCGGGGAACCACTACTTCCTGCGCGAGTTCGCGACGCCGTCGACCGTCGCGTCGCAGATGGCGTCGCTTGCGGGGACATGAACGTGCAAGCCGACTTCGTCATGCCTTGCCTCTTTGACCACTGTTCGCAAGGACATTCGCCGGATTGCGGCCAGCACCGGCTTGTCGACGAGTTCGTAAAACCCCCATGCGAGTGCCATAGCGGCCATGAGAAATACGACGGCGAGCGCGAACAGCGTGGGCGCGGTCAACGGGTGCAGACGCGCAGCTACAACCGCGACGACGGTGTACAGAAGTGGGGCGTGGACAAGGTACAAGGGAAACGAGAGGCGCCCAAGCAGACGGCAAGGACCAACCTCAAGCGTGCGTTGCAGTATTTTCGAACCGAGCACGCCGGCAACTACTGCAAGCGCCCCGAGCGGATAAAGCATCCCTGTAGCCGCGCCAGGTCGGATAGCGGCAGGCCAGTTGCCGAAGCCGTGTCGGTCGGCAAAGCCAGTAGCTTCGGAGCCCAGCAGGAGGCCGCAGGCGAACGCCAGCAAAGCCAGCCACGGCCGCAGTCGGAAGCCCAGATGTGTGGCGATCGACAAGGTCGCGCCAAGCGCAAAGGCTACGTAGCCGGGCGGGGCACCGAGGCCAACCAGCGCAATGAGGCAAGACACCGCAGCGAGCAATCTGTGTCGGCGCACCACCTGAAAGAAGGCGTACACCCCGAGCGAACCGATCAACTCGATTCGCATCGTCCAAAGGACGTTGTTGAACTGAGAGCCGCCGCGTCGGAAAATGCCGAACATGCCGTCCTTCACGGCCGCAAAGAGCGACGGAATCTCGCCCTGCAGCGTCCATCGGAACCACGGACTTGGCGCCAGGGCGTTCAGATGCGTCGTCGCGAGCGGGAAGAGCGAGAGCAGGATCCACGCAAGCAAAACGCTGGCGGTCGCCGGCAAAGCCAAGCGCAAATATCTTGCGCCGACATCTCGCCAAAAATGGGTGCGCAGCCTGCGCGATGCCATGGCCAAGACGTAGCCGCTCAGAACGAAAAAAACGAATACCCAGAACGGGCCGTTGAGGACCACCTCAAGCGGCGAGTCGGCCCAAGGTGGCACGGTTGGCGATTGATCGGGCACCGTGGCAGGCAGAAATGCCGAGCAAAAGTGGAAGGCGACGACAGACAGCGCGGCAACACCGCGCAGCCCGTCGAGGGAAATATCGCGCTCGCGCGTGGTGTGGGATTCTGTTTTCACGCTGCATCGTACCAATCCAACCAGGTCGAAGTTGTTGCATGAGAACCCGTCGCCTCTCCAACTACTACCGCGGCGCTGCTGCGGCGGTCACCAGCACCCCGAGCACTCCGTACACGATGCCGGCCCGCTACGCGCCGCTTCCGGCCCGTTCGCAGTACTGCGGCATCAACTGCAACGCGCTCGCCTACTACGGCAGCAACATCCCGTTCGCAAACGTGATGAAGTCGAGCTCCGGCTTCGCGGCAAGCGGCATCACCACCGACGCCGACGGCTACCCGACATCGCTGGCTTCGGGACAGTCCGCCCGCGCCAACGTGCTGTGGACCGGCGTGAGCTACCCGGCCGGCCAGTACGTGGTGCTCTGGGACGGCGAGGGTAGCCTGAGCCTACCGCTCTCCTACGTCACGGTCGATTCGTCCGTCCCAGGCAGGATCACCTTCACTCCTCAGCGGACGGACACCGCGATCTACCTCCAGATCAACTCAACGAACCCCGCCAATTACGTGCGCAACGTGCGCTTCCTGCTGCCCGGTACCGAGTCGACTTACCTCACTAACCCGTTCAACCCGCAGTACTTGGACGCGATCGCGCCGTTCGGCGTGCTGAGGTTCATGGACTGGGGCAAGACGAACGGATCTTCGGTGGTCGAGTGGGCAGACCGATCGCTGCCGTCGAACTCCAACTACAACGGGGCAGCGGGCGTGCCGATCGAGCACATGATCGACCTCGCCAATCGGATGCGGGCCCACCCGTGGATCTGCATCCCCCATCAGGCGAGCAACGACTATGCGGCGCAGCTCGCGACGCTTCTCCACAACACCCTCGACCCGACGCTGCGCCCGCGCATCGAGTACTCGAACGAGTGCTGGAATTTCGGATTCGGGCAAACGCACTGGATGATGGACAAGTGCGACGCCGCGGTGCCGCCGTTGTCTCGGCCCTATGGTTACCCGTCGCGGTACTACGGCCCGCGGGCCGTGGAACTATTCAACGTCATGCGCGGTATCTATGGCGCTGACGCTGGGCGACTGGTGCGCGTGCTCGCGGGGCAGGCTGCTTGGACGCAGTTTCTTTCTGATGCGACTGCTCAACCCGGAATGGCCGGCAATTACGACGCCATTGCCATTGCGCCCTATATCGTCGCCGCAGACATCGCGAGCGCTGCCAATCTTCCCGGCTCTCTTTCTACGACAGACGATCAGGTCGTCGACCAGCTTCTCACCGAAATGCGCGGCCATGTCACGTCGTGGATTACGTCGCACGCCACGCTGGCAAACACGCTTGGAGTGCCCATGCTGGCGTATGAGAGCGGCCCTGGCAACGTCGCGTTCGGTTTCTCGACCACCGCATATCAGGATGGGATTACCAACATTCTGAAGGCCGGCTACGCGAACGCTCGGATGAACGCGCTGATGGTCGAGTACTACACGATTTGGAAGAACGCGGGCGGCAGCACGATGAATCATTTCAACGACGTGGGCCTGTGGGGAAAGTACGGCCTGTGGAGCCTGTTGCAGCACGTGACCGACGACCCGGCGACATCCCCGACGTACCAGGGCATCAAGTCGTTCATTTCGGCGAATCCATGAGTACCACTATGCAGAGCACCGGCAACACCGCAATCCGGCTGCTGACGCTGGGGCGGACGGCGTAGGGCTGAATCTTAGAGAGACGCGACATGACGAACAGCCGCTACATCCTGTACTTGACCGAGGTGCGATAGACCATGATGCGTCGTCGTATCTCTGATGCATTACAGCTTGGGCACCGCGACTCCCTGCGGCACTACCAAGCCGCTACACAGGATCAACCCTTGTGGCCGATTGATTGGCGATATTTTTGGTTTGTCGTACGCCACATTTTTTGGTACTCAGACAGCCTGCAGACTCGGGCGGTGATGGGGACGTGCTCGATCGGCTGGTCTGTATCGCTGATCGTAGAAACCTCGCCCATGACAGCGCCAGCTTATTCCCTAATGCGAATCTTACCGCCATGGGTGTGGTCGATTCTCTTTGGGGTTCACGGTGTGCTGGCATGGTGGCGAATCCTTGAAAAGCGAGAACGCAAAGAAGCGGCGTTTTGGACAAACCTTACCGGCGTCATCGTATGGCTCGGTTACGTCTTAGCGGTCGACATCGCGGTCGGCCACTTGGCACCGACAACCATTCTTGAGGCCTGCATGATCTTGTTGCTGACGTGCGCGACCATCAACACGGGACGCAACGAGTCAAGAGGCACCGAGTGATGCCGACGGACATCCCATCCACGTTGAGGGATGTATTGGCGTGGTTTGCTGGGCTGATTGTGGTCGTGGGCGGCATCTTCAAGCTGCGGACGCGCAAAAGTGCAGACGACACCGATGTAGCCCGCAACAAGGCCGAAGCCAGCATTTACAGCACGGCGTTAGCTGACACGTCACGCGAGCTCGCTGCGACGCGGGAGGTATTGCGCCAGTCGGAATCCAAGCGCGGCGAATTGCACGCCCTAAATGCTGGCCTTATGGCGCGGCAGGAAGCGACTGATGCGACGGTACTCGATATGCGCAAACGTCACCTAACCGAAATCACAGAACTTCAGCGGCAGATCGACTTCCTTCGAAAGATGATCGGGCGCCTTGCCGATCCTGAAACGCGACGAATCTTGGGCAGCGAGTTCGCCAGTTCTCAGCACGGCAGCCTCGACGAAGAAAGGTGACGAGGCAATGAGCGTAAACCGGCAAGCCTTTCTCGACATGATCTCAGTTTCGGAAGGCACAAGTACTTCGCCGGCCACAAGGAACAATGGCTATGACGTGATTGTCACTGGCATCGATGGTAAGCCGGAAGTATTCACCGACTACCACGATCACCCCTTTGCCAAGGGGCGGCCGCCGAAGGTCATCAACAGTCGCGGGCTAGCATCAACGGCGAGCGGTCGGTATCAGTTTTTGATCCGCAATTGGTCTTACTACCGCAAGCTGCTTAACCTTGCCGACTTCGGTCCGGTGTCGCAAGACCTGTGGGCTATCCAGTTGATCCGCGAGCGCGGTGCGTTGCCGCTTATTGACGGTGGCAGTTTCGCGACTGCGGTCGCCCGGTGCTCAAACTTGTGGGCCTCTCTGCCGGGCGCGACGTTTGGACAACCGATCCAGCGATTTGCGGTGCTTCAAGCCGCGTACATCAAAGCAGGAGGCGCCCTCGCATGAAACCGACAGACAAGGAGTCTGCCGAGCTGCACGAGGAACCGGCTAAGCCGCCCGTCGTGCGCCCGGCCACAACGAACGCGCCCGCACCTGTGCCGAAGACGCCGGAGTTCGTTCGCGGCCCGACCTACACCGGCCCGAATCGGAGGGCCCCGTGATGCCCGAAATCAAACCGCCATCGGCGCTCATGCAAGGGCTGATTGCTTGCGCTCTGATGCTGAACTTCACCTTCATGCTGCTCGCGCCGTCGATCTTCCCGGCCTACAAGCCTCCTTCCGAGGCGTTGGTGCAGACGCTGGTCAATCTCGTGATCCTCGCCGTCGGCTACTACCTTGGCAGCTCGCAAGGTTCGGCCCGCAAGGACGAACTGAATGCCGCGCAGCAGGATAAAGCGCTCACGCTCGCCACGGCTCCGGCGACCCTGCCGGTGCCGGCGGTCCCGGTGAAGATCGACGATTCAACGCCCATCAAGACGCAGGAAATGCCGGCGCCATGAAGCCCGCGCATCCGTACTATCTCGTCGGCCGGTTCTTTTTCTGGAAGTGCCGGATGCTGGCGACGGCGCGTGGCATTCCCTACGCCACGAAGCGGATGGCGCGTGACGGCGTGCCCAAGGAATTACGCAGCGTGATCCTGAACCCCGAGGGCTACACGCCGCCGCCCAAGCCCGCCGAGCCATCGCGGCCAGGGTGGATGCAAAAGCTTGCTTCTTTGTTCTTCCCCATTCCGTCACAACCGCCCGAAAGGCCCTCATGAAACCTCGCATCCTCTTGGCTGCTGCCGTGTTCGCGCTCTCCGCGTGCGCAACATCGACCAGCACTACCACGGCCTCGCCGCAGCAGTCGGCCATCAATTTCACCTACAACAGCTACGCGGCGCTTGACCAAGCCATCCTCGCATCGGACGACGCCGTCAAGACCGGCACGCTGAAGGGCGCCGACGCGCAACGCGTTCTGGCGTCCGCCACGACCGCGAAGGCGGCGCTTGACGCCATGCTGGCGGCACTGAAGGCCAGCGCGGCCGCCGCAACCCCCGCTTCTGGAGCCGCAAAATGAGCATCGACAACGCCACCATCGCCGCTGACCTCCAAGCCGCTGCAGCCGCTGGAACCGTGCTCGCGCCCCTCGCCGGCCCAAACGCCGTGCTCGCGTCCCAAGTCATCGCGCAGGCCCTTGCGTACTGGTCGACCTACGCTGCAAAGCAAGCTGCCGGCACGCTGACCCTGTTCGACGTGGAAGAAGCGGCCACGAAGACGGGCACTGACCTGGCGCAGCTCGCAGCCGACATCAAGGCGCAAGCGGGGGCGTGATGCTGTCCGGCTCGGTAGAGATGCTGTGGCTGCCCGATGGTGAGCGCATGCAGGCTGTCACCGGCTTCAGTTTCACCGACCGAGCTGGTAGGGTGTGGCCGGTGCCCGCTGGCTTCATAACCGACGGTGCGTCGATACCCCGCGAGCTCTGGAGCGTGATCGGAGCGCCGTTCAATGGTGACTACCGGATCGCGGCGGTGACGCACGATTCGGCCTACGGCACGCTTGGGGTGGCAAAGCTCGACGCCGACCTAATGCTGCACGAGGCATCTCTCGCGTTCGGCTGTCAGAGGTGGCTTGCGGACGCGCTCTATGCAGGCGTGAGACTCGGCGGAATGGCCGCCTACATCGCCGATCAGCGCGACGCCGCGGAGCATCTCCAGGCCGACGCCGATCTTCGGGCCGGCGGCGGTTGACCGAGCGTGATCCGCATCACCACCATCTACGAGCCACGCCCAGTGCGCATATCGGAGGTGCGGATGTCGACGACGCCCGCCGACGGCAGCGACAAGCCGGCCTACGAGAGCGCGTGCAATCTCATCTGGGATAGCGACACAGTGGTGACGATCAGCATGCTCAACGGGGCGACACCGCGGGCACTGCTGCGCGAGCTGCTCGAGGAACTCGACGCCCTCGGGGTGCGGACGGTGCTGGCCGAGCGGGCAGAGGGGCGGCTGCTGCCCCGGCTTTTTCGCGCAACGGGCAACCGGGCCGACGACATGCGCGAAATGGACGTGCGCGAGGCCATGGGCTACCTGCACCGGCCGAGCCAGTTCGGCGACCTGTAGGATCTGCGCCATGAGCGAGCCCACCCGTTGCCACTGCGGCGCCGAGAACTTCTACCGCGTGACGGTAGATCGGCGCCGCTCCGACGCCTATCCCTACCGCACCGATTTCGTCGCCTGCGCCGAGTGCCGGGCGATGTACCACTACCCTGAGCCAGCCACGCAGCGCGAGCCGCTTGACCCGGACCGAGCGGGCATCGGCGGTCCGCCGCACGCGCCGATGTCTACGGAGCCGATCCCGTACGGTCCGGAGAAGTAGGCCCCCGATCAGGTCCGCTGGAAAAACAGCGCCAAGTCGCGTCGCACCCACGGCAGCATCCAGTCTCCCGGCGCGAGGTAGGGGCCGTGATCGAGTGTGCCGACGGCCAGCGCGATGCACCAAAGCTCCATCGCCGAGCGGGGCATCATGCGGTCGGACTCGTAGCCCTCCCAAGTGCGCGAGCCGACGTAGATCAGGCTGCGGGCGACTTCCTGCGTGATGCCGGCCATCGCACGGATGGCCCGGACATCGGACGGCAGGGCGCCGTCTTTGGGCTTGCGGTTTGGGTGGTTGACCATTACGATCTTGCCGCGGGCTGCGGCCTCATTGAAGCTTGGAGTTCAGCGGAAGCGCACACGTAGCGCTTAGCGCATTTCCGCAGCCCGCATCTCTTCAGGCAAGAAAGACAGTGCGCTCGCCAGAACGCACTTCCGACATATCGGCGGTCCGTGCAAGCGCGCGGCTGTCACATTCGAGCACATGAGCGTTATTGCAGCTTCCGCTGCCCTTTGCTCGCAATGCGGCTGCGCGGGCCAACTCTAGGCTAGTGAACACCTTCGGAATGTTGACGGCGGGTGTGCCGAACGTCACGACTGCGTAGTGCTTGTTCATCTTCGTTCTCCGCCCACTTGCCTCGGGGCCCAGGTCGCTGCGACTTGCTGCGATGTGTGTACTGTACCCGCCTATCGTGCGGGTTGCAAGTAGGTGCAAACCCTCGGATGCATCCCTCCGAGGGATAGCGCCGGGAGACGCGCTCGCCGATCATCTGCACCGACACCGCCGGCTGGTCCGCGATGTGGAGAGGCGAGGGCCGACGGGGCTTCGTCTGTCGGCGGTGTCATCCCGGGGAGAAAATCAGGGAGGAATAAGGGTGCCACCGGGGACTTTCGGGGTAACCTTGCCAGGTAAATTCCCCCATCGATCCCCATTTGTCCCCGGGTAAGCGGGTTCGAAACCCTCACCGCCCACCATCGACCGAGGCTTCGCAAGCCTGGCTTATCGTAGGCTCGCGACGCTCATGACCTCCTCGCGCGGTGTTCGTTTCCTGGTGGCCCTGGCGATGGCCGCTCTGGCGTCGCTGGCCGCTTCGCAGGCGCCGGTCGCCGCTGAACACGGGATGGTCGTGAGCGCTCAGCACCTCGCGACGCGCGTCGGCGTCGAGGTGCTTCAGGCCGGCGGCAATGCGGTCGACGCGGCCGTCGCGGTCGGCTACGCGCTGGCGGTGGTCTACCCTGCGGCGGGCAATCTCGGCGGGGGCGGCTTCATGACCCTCGTGCTTGCCGACGGCCGCGAGACCTTCCTCGACTTTCGCGAAAAGGCGCCGCTCGCCGCCACGGCCGACATGTTCCTCGATGCCCGCGGCGACGTCGTCAAGGGCGCGAGCACGACCGGCCATCTCGCGGTCGGCGTGCCGGGCACGGTGTCCGGCCTCGAATATGCCCTGGCGAAGTACGGCACCTGGAAGCGCGCGGCGGTGATGGCGCCGGCAATCCGGCTCGCCGAGCAGGGCTTCGTGCTCGACCAGGGCGACATCGACATGTTCGACACCGCGACCGCCGATTTCCGGCGCGATGCCGCCTCGGCCGCGATCTTTCTCAACCGGGGCGCTGCCTTCCGTCCCGGAGAGACCATCGTGCAGCACGACCTCGCGCGCACGCTCGAACGCATCAGCGCCCAGGGCGCGGCCGGCTTCTATCAGGGATCCGTCGGGGCGGCGATCGTCGCAAGCAGTCGAGCCGGGCACGGCATCCTGACCCAGGCCGACCTCGACCAGTACGCGACGCGCGAACTCAAACCGGTCGAATGCGACTACCGCGGCTACCGGATCGTCTCGGCGCCGCCGCCGAGCTCGGGTGGCGTCGTCATCTGCGAGATCCTCGACATTCTCGAAGGCTATCCGCTCAAGGAGGCGGGCTTTCGCTCGGCCGACGCCGTGCACGTCCAGATCGAGGCGATGCGGCATGCGTACGTCGACCGCAACAGCTACCTCGGCGACCCGGACTTCGTCGTCAATCCGGTCGATCATCTGCTCGACAAGCGCTACGCCGCCCGGATCCGCCAGGCGATCGACCCGGCCAGGGCCGGCGTCTCTAGCGAGCTCAAGCCCGGCATCGCGCCGCACGAGGGCAGCAACACGACGCACTACTCGATCGCCGACGCGGCCGGCAACGCCGTCTCGGTCACCTACACGCTCAACGACTGGTTCGGCGCCAAGGTGACGGTCGCGACCACCGGTGTGCTGCTGAACGACGAGATGGACGATTTCACCGTCAAGCTCGGCGTGCCCAACCTGTTCGGCCTGGTGCAGGGTCAACAGAATGCGATCGCGCCGGGGAAGCGCCCGCTCAGCTCGATGAGCCCGACCGTGGTGACCAAGGACGGCAAGGTGGCGATGGTCGTCGGCACGCCGGGCGGGAGCCGCATCATCACGGCGGTGCTGCACACGCTGATCAACATGATCGACTACGGCATGAACGTGCAGGAGGCCGTCGATGCCCCGCGGTTTCATCAGCAGTGGCTGCCGGACCTGACCAACCTCGAGCCCTTCGCGCTGAGCCCCGACACGCGCAGGATCCTCGAGGGCAAGG
>CAZZWY010000041.1:6159-13838 GCA_964657785.1 uncultured Acetobacteraceae bacterium | reverse complement strand
CGGCAAGGACGTCGGCGAGGCGGTCCGCGTAGTCGCCGGCGAGCGGCGACGCGTCGTCGAGCGGGGTCGATTCGCCATAGCCGGGTGCGTCCCAGGCCACGACGCGGGCCCGCGCGCCGACCCGCATCGCCACGTGCAGCCACGATGCCGCGCTCGAACCGATGCCATGCAGCAGGAAGAACACCGGCAGGCATCGCGCCGGGTCGGCCGGACCGGTCGTCCGGACGGCCACGCGCACGCCGCCAGACAGGGCCACGATGCGCTGCGCGAAATGCGTGTCGAGCAGCGCGAGCGCGCTGTCGTGGGCCACGGCGGCCGGGTCGAGGTGCATGGCGCGGGGGGTTTCAGCGCTTGATCGAGGCCAGCGGGTGCTCGGGCGGGTACGTCGGGCGCACCGGCGTGCTCGAGCCGAGCATCACGCACATCAGCGCGTCCTCGTCGCCGATGTTGATCTCCTCACGGTAGACGCCCGGCGGCACCGAGATCACGTCGCGTTCGGTCAGGATGGTCTCGAAGCGCTGGCCGTCCTTTTCCAGCACGACCTTCAGCTTGCCGCGGAGCATGAAGAACACTTCCTCGACGTCGGTGTGGAGGTGCGACGGGCCCTCGTGGCCGGCCGGGATGATCATGGTCGAGAAGGTGAAGTGTTCCGACGGGATCGTGTTGGCGTCGCTGGCCACGCCGGTGCCGCCGGTGCCGATGTAGCGCATCTGGCCGCGCCGGTACTTGGGGTCGAAGTCGGCCTGGAACTTGAGCGCGTCGAAGTCGTAGCGGCGGGTCGAGAAACGCGCGATACGGCTCTCCATCCAGGCGTCGAAGTCGGTGCCTTCGGGTTGCACGAGCGTGCTGCCTTCGGGCAGGTCGATCGGGGGGGCGTGGTTCATGGTCGTTCTCCCATTCAGTTCATCACGAAGCCGCCGTTAACCGCCAGCAGTTGCCCGGTGACGAACCGGGCGAGGTCGGACAGCGCGAAGACCACCGGTCCGCACACGTCCTCGGGTTGCTGTTCGCGCTGCAGGGCGCGTTGTTCGACGTACAGGCGGTGCCGTGCCTCGGGCACGTAGGCCGTCGCTTCCACCATGACGAGGCCGGGAGCGATCGCGTTGACCGTGATGCCGTCGGCACCGTATTCGCGGGCCAGTGCATGGGTCATGGCGATGACCGCGCCCTTGCTCGCGACGTAGGCGAGCAGGTTCGGCGCGCCCCACAGCGCGGTGTCCGACGCCAGGTTCACGATGGCGCCGCGTCCGCTGGCCCGCAAGGCGGCATGGCAGGCGCGCGTCATCAGCCAGGTGCCGCGCACGTTGACATCCATCACGCGGTCCCAGGTCGCCACCGCGATGTCGTCCGCAGGCTTGCCGCCGGAGTCGGTCACCGCCGCGTTGTTGACCAGGCCGTCCAGGCCGCCGAGCAGCGCCACCGCATCGGTTGCGCACTTCTCGATGGCAGCGGGGTCGGACAGGTCCGCCACCAGCGCCTGCACCAAGAGGCCTTCGTCTTGCAGCGCGCGCGCGGCGCTCTCGACCAGTTCGGCGCGGATGTCGGCGATCACGACGCTGGCGCCGTGGCGTCCGAGAGCCTGCGCGAACGCGCGGCCGAGACCCCGCGCTCCTCCGGTGACCAGCACCCGGCGCCCTTCGAGCATGGGGCTCACGCAGCTCTCCCGTGGGCCTTCGGCAGGTAGTGCAGCGTTCGGCCTTCCGCCCACACGACGGCGCCGTAAGCCGCGATGCCGATGACGGTCAGGAGCACGATGGTGACGAAGACCGCCGCGGTGTTGCCCTGGCCCTCGCCGTCGACGAGCAGGAAGCCGAGGCCCTGGTTGCCGCCGACAAGTTCACCGACCGTCACGCCGATCACGGCGAGCGTCGATGCGATGCGCAGGCCCGAGAAGAGCGCCGGCATCGCGGAAGGGAACTCGACCAGGCGGAAGATCTTCCAGCGGCCCGCATTCAGGGTGCGGACGAGGTTGACCATGTCCGGGTCGACCGTGCGCACCGCCGAGAGCACGTTGATCATCACCGGGAAGAAGACGATCAGCACGGCGACGAGCATCTTGGGATAGACCGTGTAGCCCATCCACATCACGAAGAGCGGCGCGAAGGCCACCTTGGGTGCGATCTGCAGCGCCAGCACGTAGGGCGACAAGATCGCCTCGGCCGTGGGCGACAGCCCCAGGGCGACGCCGACCACGAGCCCGAGCAGCGAACCGAGCGCGAAGCCGACGACGATCTCGAGTGCGGTGATGCCGGTGTGCCTGAGCAAGCCCGCGTTGTTCCACAGGTTCACCGCTTCCTCGGCCACCCGGGAGAGCTTGGGCAGCACGAACTCGGGCATGCCGAGCCAGCCGGGTCCCCATTGCCAGAGGGCGAGAAAGACGACGAGAAGCAGCACGCTGCCGACCGCGGACGGCGGGACGCCGCGCGCTGCGCGCGCCACGGGTGAGCCGCGCCGCGGCATCGGCAGACTCGAGACGTTGCTCATCGCGCTTCCCCGGTGAATTGGTTGGTGTAGAGCTCGGCTACCGGCGTCGCCTTGCCGACGATGCCTTCGCTGACGTAGAACTTCTCGACCGCCTCCAGGCGCTTCGGATCGATCTGGCCCAGCACCTTCTGGCCCGAGTACACGCGGTCGCGGTACATGGCGAAGATGCGTTCGAGCGAGGCTTCCTTGCCCTGGTATGTGGGCACCGCCTTGGCGTAGGTCACCGCCGCGGCCCTGGGGTCGTCGATGATCGCCTGCATGCCGCGCAACGTGGCGCGCACCAGCCGCTTCACGAGTTCGGGCTTGTTCTTGATGGTGTCGTCCGACGCGAGGATTGCCTGCGCCATGCTCTGGAAGCCCTCGCCCGCCGGCAACAGGCGCAGCTTCGCGCCGGCGTCCTCGGCGTTGACGACCCAGTCCGGCACGCCCGCCATCGCCTCGGCCTTGTTCGCCGCGAAGAGCTGCCAGACGCCGGCCGGGCCCGCGGCCTGCGCCGAGACGTCGTCCTTGCCGAGCCCGGCCTTGCGGAGCGACCCGAGAAGCGCGTAGTACGTGGTGTCCGTGTAGGCCATCACGGTGATGGTCTTGCCCTTCAGGTCCTTGGTCGCCTTGATCGGACCCGCGTCGTGCACGGCGAGCTGCGTGAGCGATCCCGCGCCCAGCACCGCGACTGCCTTCACCGGCACGCCGTTGGCGCGCACGATGATGGGCGTGTCGCCGATCGCGCCGCCGATGACCGCGTTGCCCGCGCCGATCTGCTTGGCGACATCGACGCCGCCCTTCCCGGCCACGAAGGTGACCTTGAGGTTCTCGTCGGCGTAGTAGCCGCTTTGCTGGGCGATCATCCAGGGGCCGAAGGCGGGCGAATTGGGCGGCGCCGGCAACAGGTAGGTGATCTCTTCGGGCGCGGCCCGCACGGCGGTGCAGGCCAGGGCGACGGCGCAGGCGGCGGCCCGGAGGGCAATGTGCTTGAGCATGGGTGACTCGGTGGACGGGGAGGTTGCTCAGTGGACCGCGAGCGCGTCCTGGCCGACCTTGAGGAGATCCATCAGGCGGCCGACGATGGGGCCGATCTCCGGAAGCTTGCGTCGCTCCAGCGGGTTGTTCCGGTGGGGCAGGCCGACCTCGATCTCCTCAATGATCGTGCCGGGACGCGCGCTCATCACGAGCAGGCGGTCGGACAGCGCCACCGCCTCGACCAGGTCGTGGGTGATCAGGAGCGCGGTCTTGTCCTGCTCGTGGAGGGTCTGCGCGAGGTCCTGCTGCAGGATCATCTTGGTCTGCGCATCGAGCGCGGAGAAGGGCTCGTCCAGCAGCAGCACCTTCGGGTCGATGGCCAGCGTGCGCGCCAGCGCCGCGCGTTGCCGCATGCCGCCGCTCAACTGATAGGGAAAGTGACTTTCGAAGCCGGCCAGGTGGCAGCGCGCGAGCTGTTCGTCGGCGATGCGACGGCGCTTGCTCACGGCCACGCCGTCGATCTCCAGGCCCAGTTCGACGTTCGCACGGATCGTGCGCCAGGGCATCAGCAGATCCTTCTGGAGCATGAAGGCGACCTTGCGGACCGGACCGGTGACCCGCTCACCGCCGACGTGCACCTCGCCCTCGGTGGGCATGTAGAGGCCGGCGCCCATGTTGAGCATCGTGCTCTTGCCGCAACCCGACGGGCCGATGATGGAGACCACCTCGCCGGTCCGGATGCGCACATTGACGTTGCGAACGGCGTAGGGCGCCTCGGGCTGCTTGCGAGTCGTGAAGCGTTTGCCGACCTTGGCGAATTCGATTTCGATCATGGGCACACCGGTTGACGAAAGTCGAAGAAGGTCGGGGTCGAGTCGGGATCCGACGCGCAACCAGCCTCTACGTTTCATCAGTAAAACACTGTTTATCTTATGGAACGAGCCATCACAATATTGCTCAATCGGTCGCTTAAAAATAGGTATAAACCCTTATATCGTCGCCCGCGACGTTGCGGCTGCGTCTGGGGACTGGTGCCAGGTCGAGCCCGATGTAACCGCTTCGGTCGACCACCGCCAGCACGTTGTCGTCGCGGTCGCCGGTGAATTCGTCCCCTACGGTTCCGACGCGGCACCTTGAAATGCCTGCCCACACGGTCCCGCGGGCAAGCCGCCTGCGCCTCGGGCGGGGTGGTGCGCACCTGCTGCGTCGACGTGCGCCACCGAGGCCGGCGCAGCCGCATGAGCCGCATCAGCCGCTCAGCGGTGCACTCGCGACCGTGCCGTCTTCCTCGATGCGCTGCTGATCGACCGTCGTCGGTGCAGGCGGTGAGCCGCTGTCACACGGGTAATGGTCCTTGGGGTCGAAGACCATGCTCACCGAGCGCTCGATCACCGCGGGGAAAACTTCGCGGACTTCCGCAAGGGGACCCCCTTCTCAATGGGAGCCAGCCTCGTCCCTGCCCGCGGCGGCTCAACGTGGTGCGCTGAGCATCTCTGTCGGCGTCATCCGCCGGCGTCGCAGACTCGTTGCAGCTTGGCAAGAATCTCATGCAAGCGGACACGTTCGACGCGGGTGAGCGAAAGCAGCAGATCCGCTTGGCGCTGGCGCGCCGCAGGGAGGATTTTGCGGGTGAGCGCTCGTCCCTTGCGGGTGATGGCGCAATCCAGCGTCTTCTTGTTGCCGTCCGGGTCGGCCAAGACCTCGATCAGGCCGCCGGCTTCGAGCTGCCGCACCGTGCGGCTGACGAGCGCCTTGTCGGCAGACGAGATTCGGACGAGACGGGCCAGCGGCACCGAGCCGAAATGCTCGACGGTCGAGAGCAGCCGCCACTCGGGCAGCGTCAGGCCGTACGGCTGGATGTAGGCGGCCGGCACGCGCCGCATGGAGGTCGATAGACGCACGATCGGCACGGTCAGGAAGTCTTCGACCGTGAGATTCGAGCCGTCGGGCTCGACGTGGTCCCAGGGGCAGGCAAAAGCCGTCGAAGCTACGTCGTTCATGGAATCCGAAAGATTCGCACCAGATTCGCACCAGCACGGTCGGACCGGTCAAAGACCAAGATAAGCCTCTCGAACCCGATCGTCGCGCAGCAGTTGCGCACCGGTGCCTTCCAACACGATTTTACCGGTTTCGAGCACATAGGCACGCTGGCAGCGTTCGAGTGATTCGGCCACGTTCTGCTCCACCAGCACGACGCTCAGCCCGGCAGCGTGCAGGTCGCCGACCACCTCGAACATCTGCTCGGTGAGCGCCGGCGAGAGGCCAAGCGATGGCTCGTCGAGCATCACCAGCCTCGGGTCGGCCATCAACGCGCGGCCGATCGCGAGCATCTGCTGCTCGCCGCCCGAAAGCGTGCCGGCGCGCTGGCGCCGGCGCTCGGCCAGGCGCGGGAAGGTCGCATAGACGCGCTCGAGGTTGGCCCGGCGCTTCGGCCGGGCGCGGCGCAGGCTCGCACCGAGCGTCAGGTTCTGGTCGACCGACAGCGTCGGGAAGATCTGCCGGCCCTCGGGCACCTGGGCGATGCCGCGCTCGCAGACCGCGACGCTGTCCTCCCCGGCGATCTCGGCGCCGTCGAAGCGGATCCGGCCGCCGCGCGTCGGGTGCATACCGGCAAGGGCGCGGATCAGCGTCGTCTTGCCGGCGCCGTTCGCGCCCACGATCGAGACGATCTCTCCCGGCAGCACGTGAAAGCTCACGCCGTGGAGCACCTGTGCCTGGCCGTGCCAGGCGTCGAGCCCGAGCACCTCGAGCAGCGGCGAAGGGGCCGGGCTAATCGACATGCGGCGCCGGCTTCTTCTTGCCGAGGTAGCTCGCAATCACGCTTTCGTGCCGGGTGACCTCGGCCGGTGTGCCGCGGGCGATGACCTCGCCGTGGTGCAGCACGACGACCTCGCGCGCCAGCGCCATCAGAATCCGCATCACGTGCTCGACCAGCACGATCGTCAGACCGTCGCGGTTGAGCTGCCGCAGGACGGCGACGATGTCGTCCGCTTCGGCCGGGCGAAGGCCGGCCATCACTTCGTCGAGGAGCAGCAGTCGAGGCTCGGTCGCCAGCACCTTTGCGAGCTCGAGCATCTTGCGGTCGGGCAGCGTCAGGTGCAGCGCCTTGACCTCGAGCCGCCGACCGAGGCCGACCCGCGCGAGCGTCGCGGCGGCGACGTCGCGTGCCGCCCCGAGGTCGCGATGGCGCAGCAGCGCGCCGACCGTGACGTTCTCCAGCGCAGTCATCTCGGGCATCGGCCGCACCACCTGGAACGTGCGGGCGACGCCGCGCCGGCAAACCCGTTCCGGCGGCAGGCCGGTCAGCAGCTCGCCGTCGAAACGGACGGTGCCGGCGCTCGGCGGGATCGCCCCGGCGATCATGTTGAAGCAGGTGGTCTTGCCGGCGCCGTTCGGGCCGATCAGGCCGACGATCGCGCCATCCATCACGTCGAAGCTCGCCCGGTTCACCGCGGTCAGCCCGGCGAAGCGCTTCGTGAGCCCACGCACCTCCAGGAGCGGCGGCGCAGCAGTCAAGACGCGACCTTTCGGGCCGCCACCGCGCGCGGCGCGCAAACGCGCCCGAGCGCCGCCGCCAGCGCCGGCCCGAGGCCGTTCGGCAAGCGCCAAATCACGAGCAGCAGCAGCAGGCCGTAGAGCAGGGTGTTGAGGCCGTAGACGCCCAGCGCTTGCGCCAGCCGGTTCGACGCCTCGGTGACCGGCACCACGAACAGCGCGCCAGCGAACGGGCCGAGCAGGGTTCCGAGGCCGCCGACGATCGGCGCGACGATCATCTCGATCGAGAAGCGCAGGCCCATCAGGTTGTCTGGAAACACGCTGCCACCGAGCAAGCCGACGAACGAACCGCCGACGCTGGTCATCGCACCGCTGATCGCCACCGCGAGCACCTTGAGGCGCAACGCCGGGACACCGATCGCGCGGGCCGCGTCCTCGTCCTCCCGGAGCGCGCGCCACAGGTGGCCGACGCGCGAGCGCGCGAGCGCCGCGCACGTGACGAGCGCGAGGCCGGCAAGCACGACGAACACGTAGTAGTAGAACGTGGTGCTGCCGCGCAGCGTCGCCAGCGGATGCCCCGGCCCGGCGACGCGCAGGAAGTAGCCGCCGGTGCCGCCGACGAACGACCAGTGGTCGAAAGCGAGGCGCGCCAGCTCGGCGCAGGCGATCGTCAGCAGCGTGAAGTGGATTCCGCGCACTGCGAAGCGAAAACCCACCCAGGCGATCGCCGCGCCGAGCGCCGC
>CAZZWY010000041.1:0-6149 GCA_964657785.1 uncultured Acetobacteraceae bacterium | reverse complement strand
GTAGAGCCCGTGGCCGAGCGAGAGCTGGCCGACGTAGCCCATCATCAGATTCCACGCCTGACCGAAATAGGCGGCGACGAGCACCAGCGTCAGCGTCGAGAGCAGCGTGTCACTCGCGCCGAGCGGCAGCAACGCCAGCAACGCGAAGCCGGCAAGCACGGGCGAGTGCGCACGCCAGGCGAAGCGGGTCCGTGCGGTGTTCATCGTGCGGTGCTCCCGAAGAAGCCCTGCGGCCGGACCAGGAGCACCAGGATCAGCAACGCGTACGACACCATCGATTTCATGCTCGGTTCGATCAGCAGGGCGGCCAGACTCTCGGATACGCCGATCACCAGCCCGCCGACCAGCGCGCCGGGCAGGCTGCCGAGGCCGCCGATGATGACGATCACGAACGCCACCATCGTGAACTCGGGCGCGAGATAGGGCTGGACATCGAAGATCGGCGCGATCAGTGCGCCGGCCGCCCCGGCACAGGCCAGCCCGATGCCGGCACTCAGCGCGTAGACCCGTCCGACCCGAAGCCCGATCACGCGGGCGCCCACGGGGTTGTCGGCGGCCGCGAGGATCGTCGCTCCGGTGAGCGAAAGCTTCAGCCACGCGAACAGCGCGGCCATCAGCAGCAGCGCCGCCGCCGCGCCGTCGACGCGCACCCGGTCGAGCCGCAGCAGGCCGAGGTCGACGACCTCGAAGTTCGCGGGCGAGGCGATGCTGCGGGCGTCCGGCCCGAACGCCATCAGGTGCACGCCGGTGAGGATCAGCGCCAGCGCGATGAAGAGGATGAACTGCGCATGCGGCGGGCGTCGCACGAAGCGGTCGATCACCGCAACCTGCAACAGGTAGCCGAGGCCGAACATCAGCACCGCGGTGATCGGCATCGCGGCGAGCGGGGGCAGCTTCCAGGTCGACCAAAGCAGGTAGCCGACGTACATGCCGAGCACGACCATCTCGCCGTGCGCGAAGTTCACGATCCGCATCACGCCGAAGACGATCGTCAGGCCGAGCGCGACGAGTGCATAGATCACACCCATCAGGAGGCCGCCGGCGATCACGTTGGCGTAGAGCGCGAGCATCGGCGGGTTTCCTGCGGTCTGATGGCGCCGTGTCGACGCTCGTCAGCGCTGGTCGAAGGGGTGCATCGGGAACAGCGGCGTCGCCACGGCGATGTCCTTCGGGCCGACCACCAACGGCTCGCCGCCGCGGTTCTGTAGCAGCGCGACCCCGATGTTCGGGTTCTGCCCCTTCTCGTCGAAGCGGATCGGGCCGCCGTACATCACGTGGTCCTCGATGTTCGTCGCCTTCAGCGCCGCGTGGATCGCTGCCGGTGCCGACGAGCCCGCGCGCTTCACGGCGTCGGCCACGATCTCGACCGCTTCGAAGGAGAAGCCGACGTTGAGCTCGAAGCGCTGGCCCCTTTCGGCCTTCTGGAAACGCTCGACCAACGCCTTGGCGCGCGTATTCTTCGGATTGACCCACGGCACGCAGACCATGTAGTCGTCGCCGTACTTGCCGAGCGCGTCGGTGAACGCGGTCTCGTACGGGCCGGGGCTCCCCGGGCCGATGATCGCCATCGGGTTGTAGCGCTGCTTCACCATCTCGCGCACGATCAGGATCGCGTCGTTGACCCGCGTGATCGGCAGGAGCAGGTCGGCGCCGGCGGCCTTCGCCTTCGCGACCTCAACCGACAGGTCCTTCGCGCGCACGTCGTAGCCGATCTTGTCGACGATCCGAACCGGCACGTTCTGCTTCTCCCAGACCGAGCCGATCCCGGCAAGCGCCGCCTGGCCGAAGGTGTCGTTGACGTACATCACGACCGCGGTCTTCGGCGGGTTCGCCGAGGCCGCGCAAATCTCCTTCACGCGCGTCACCGCGCTGAAGATCAGCGTCGTGGCGGGCGGGAAGTTGCGGAAGATCTGCGTGTAGCCCTGCTCGGTGATCTGCGGTGCGGAGCCGATGTTGATGACCATCGGCACCTTCGCGGCCTCGCACGCCTGCGCCGCCGCGATCGTCGCCCCCGCGTCCCATGCGCCGATCAACACCGTGCAACCCGATCGAATCAGTTGTTCGGCGGCCGTGCGGCCGTTCTCGGCCTTCGACTCGGTGTCGGCATGCGCGAACTCGAGGAGCGGCCCGCCGTTCTCCTTGTTGATGAGCGCGCCGAAGTCGATGCCTTTGCGCGAGGCTTGGCCCGACGACGCGTAGATCCCGCTGGTCGGCAGCAGCACGCCGACCCGGGTTGGCATGGCGGCGGCGCGCGCCCGCGGCAGGGGAAAGGCGGCGGCCGCTGCGGCGGCGCCGACGGCCCGTACGACGCGGCGGCGGTGAAACGACGGCTTGTTCACGTGGAGATCTTCTCGCTGGGAGGGGTGGACGAGGGACTGGAGGAAACGACCGAAGAAGAAGGCGAGAGCGCCGGCGGTGCGCCGCTGCCGTGCACCCGGAACGTCGTGGAGCCCTGCATCTTCATGCCGATGGCCGCCTCGTACGCCTCGCGCACCGCCGCCGGCTGGCCGGCCTGGCCGAAGAAATCCTTGACGTACGGCCCGAGCAGCGGGTGGGCGAGCAGTGCGTCCTTCGGCAGACCGTCGCGCATCTCGTCGCGACACGCCGACGGCAGCACCACGTCGCAGTTCGCCGCCGGATCGCGGATCAACCCCTTCGGCTCCGCACCGGCCTGCACCGCGTTGAGCTCGTCGAAGAACTTGCGGCGCATCGTCACGATGCCCTTGTCGCTCTGGCCCAGCTTCTCGCGGGTGCGGTCGGCGATCGCGCCCTGACCGACCCAGACGACGAAGTCCTGGTTGGCGACGTGGCTCGTGATCCAGCGGCCGGTGGCCGGGTCCTTGATCGGGCCGTACCACGACGGAATCTTGCCTTGAACGTAGGGGTGGCGCTCCTTCGGCACGCAACTGAAGACCCATAGCACGCTCAGCGTGTGCGTATCGTCGATCGGCACCCGCCATTCGAAATGATGGCCGAGGTAGAAGCCGTTAGGCCACAGCGTCACGCGGCCGGTCGTCCACATCACGTTGTCTTCCGTCTCGTTGCCGCGCAGGCGCTTGTAGACGAAGCCGTGGTCGATTTCCTCGAACGCGATTCGCATGTGCGTCGGCACGTACGGTACGTCGTCGCCTTCGGCCCGCAGCATCCAGTTGTTGTGCGTCCACTCGAAATGGACCGGGTCGATCGAGTTCTCCTGGCATTGGAACCAGTTGCAGGGAATCACCGAGAACACCGCTTGGGCGAAACCGTTTTTGAAGTTGAACAGCTCCCAGTCGGGCAGCAGCGGCGCCGGCAGCGGTCCCATGTAAGCCCAGAGTAAACCGGCCTTCTCCTGCACCGGATAGGCATTTGTTCGTGTCTGGCGGCGCATGCGCGCCTCGGGATCCATCACTTCCTCGAACGGCTGGTGTGTGCACTGGCCCGAGGCCTCGAATTGCCAGCCGTGGTAGCTGCAGCGAAGACCGCACTTCTCGACGAAGCCGTAGGCCATGTCCGCACCGCGGTGCGGGCAGCGCCGATCGACGAGCCCGTAGGTGCCGCTCAGGTCGCGGTACAGCACAAGGTCTTCGCCCAGTACGCGCAGCGGTTTGATAGACAGTGCATCGAACTCGCTCACGCCGGCAATCGGGTGCCAGTAGCGGCGCAGGTATTGGCCCATCGGCTTGTCGAAGCTGACCTCGGTAAGCAGGCGGTTCTTCTCGTCGGTCAACATGAGGCGGCAGCTCCATGGGGCAGGGTCGGAAACGGCTGAAAGCTTCCGGGCGTATTTTTGTTGACTTGTCTACGTTCGTCAAGGGATGCGGTCTGTGGATGGTTGAGCGATGAAGTGCCCCGTCCCGCGAACCCGCGTGCCGCGTCGCATCGCCGCAGCGACCTAGTGCTCGGCGAATCCGTCGCTCTGGCTCGCCGGCGCGTTGACGGGAACCAGGGCCGCGATCCCCGCCTGGCGGAAGAGACAACCCGGCCTTCAGGACGTGTTTGACCTCCCGGTAGCGAGTGGTCGGCACCGGGGCACCCCGGCACCGGCTTGGGCTCGCCGGGCGGATCTTGCTTTCTTCCTCGCCGCGGGGCGCGCGCCCATCCGCCGCTCAGGCCGCCTGCTCGCCGGCCAAGGCCGCAGACGCCGGAACGTTGAACGAGCGTCGGTAGGCCGTCGGGCTCGTGCAGGCCACGCGGCGGAAGTGCCGTCGAAAACTTTCCTCCGAACCGAAGCCGACCTGTTCGCCGATGGCGCCCAGCATCAGGTCCGATCGCTCCAGCAGGTCCTTCGCCGCGGACACCCGCTCGCGGATCACCCAGTCGTAGGGCGACAGGCCGGTGGCCTCCTGGAACTGGCGTTGCAGCGTGCGCGGGCTCATCGCGGCCCGGTGCGCCAGGGTGTCGAGCGTGTGCGGCTCGGCGGGGTGCGCCCGCACGTAGGTCATCAGCTTGGCCAGGCGGCCGGTGTCGTCGCTCGCGATCGGCCGCGGCACGAACTGCGCCTGGCCGCCGTCACGGTGCGGTGGAATGATCAGGCGCTGGGCGACCAGGTTGGCGACCCGCGGGCCGTGGTCCTGCCGAACCAGGTGCAACATCATGTCGAGGCCGGACGCCGAGCCGGCCGATGTGAGGATTTTCCCTTCGTCCACGTAGAGCGCGTTGGCCTCCACCTTGACGCGCGGGAAGGCGGCGGCCAGACGATCGGTGAGCCGCCAGTGCGTCGTGGCGGTCTTGCCGTCGAGCACGCCTGCCCACGCAAGCACGAAGGCGCCCGAGCAGATCGAGCAGAGGCGGGCCCCCCGGTCGCGGGCGGCACGGAGCTTTCGAAGCAAAGGTTCGGGCGGAATCTCGTCCGGGTCTCGCCATCCGGGGATGATGATGACGTCGGCGCGGTCCAGCAGCGCCAGGGTGTAGGGCACCTCGATCTTGATGCCGCCGGCCGCGCGCACCTGGCCCCGTTCGGACGCGCAGACCGCGAACCGGTACCAATCGGGCCCGAGCCCGAGCTCCGGTCTCGAGAGCGCGAAGACTTCGACGACGCAGCCGAATTCGAAAGTGCAGAGCTGGTCATAGGCGAGTGCCACGACCAGCGGCGTCGACAGCGGCGTTTCGGAACGTCCCCTCATGACGTGATCTTACCGGGCGTTCATGCCCTGCGGCCAGCTGTCGCGGCCCGCGTCGAGGCGTGTTGAAGCGGCACCAGGCGGCAGCGGCCCGGTCAACATGTGTTCAGCGACTTGTCCGCATCCGGACGGCCGGCAACTTCTGGCTATGGCATGACTGTTGCGAAGGGTCTTATCCAGCCAAGGTTCTCCGGCTTGCACATGGCGATCGCGCAGCCGTCGACGGATAACTGGCGTGTCCCGTGCTGGCCAGCGACACGCTGAAGCGAATGGCCGAATATTACTGGTCATTGACGATATCGCCACTGGCCGAACGACTCTCGCGGACCCATGATCGAGCCCACGAACCCTCTGCCGCGTGGAGCGGTTTGCAGTTTTCGCGAGCGGCTTCAGGCCGACCGACACGTCTCCTCCACTTCCTAGGACTCTTCATGCGAACGAACAGATCGTGGCCCGCGGTGGTGCTGACGGCCTCGGCAGCGACGCTCGGGTCATCGGCCCATGCCCAGGACGCTGCCAAGCCGGCGGAGCTGGAAAGCGTTCTCGTGACCGGCACGGCCACCAGGCTCGACAAGCAGGCACCGACCGCCAGCCGGCTCGGCCTCTCGGCGCGCGAGACGCCGGCCGCGATCGACTCGATCGACGCCCGCACGATCGAGGCCCGGGGCCTGAAGACGGTCGAGCAGGCGGTCGACAGCCTGCCGGGCATCACCTCGGGTGGCGCCCCGGGCAGCCCGTCGCAGTTCTCGATGCGCGGCTTCACCGGCGACCAGATCACGATCCTGCGCGACGGCCTCTACATCGGTCCGGCCGACATGACCTATCGGCCGCAGAACAGTTTCAACCTGTCGGGCATCGACGTGCTCAAGGGCCCGGGTTCGGTGCTCTACGGCCAGGGTGCGGTCGCCGGCACGGTCAACGTGATCACCAAGGCGCCGGTGCTCGGGGTGACCTCGTTCGAGGGCGTCGCGTCCTATGGGCGCTACAACACCCAGCAGCTCGGCATCGGCGGCAATGTGGCGCTGAACGCCGAAACGGCCTTGCGCG
>CAZZWY010000040.1:11408-13859 GCA_964657785.1 uncultured Acetobacteraceae bacterium | reverse complement strand
TCAGCTCGGATATGCCGCCGGCCTCGTGCTGATCGTGCCGCTCGGCGACATTCTCGAGAACCGCCGGCTGATCCTCGTCCTTCTCGGCGCGGTCGTGGTAGCGCTGCTCGCCGCTTTTCTGGCGCCGACCGTCGCGGTGTTCATGCTGGCCTCGCTCGCCATCGGCCTGTCGTCGAGCGCCGTGCAGATCATCGTGCCCTTCGCCGGCCACCTTGCGTCGGACGCCTCGCGGGGCCGGGTCGTCGGCAACGTGGTGAGCGGTCTCCTGTTCGGCATCATGTTGTCGCGTCCCGCCGCCAGCTTCATGGCCCATCTGGCTGGCGACCGCAGCATCTTCGCCGTCAGTGCCGGGGCGAGCCTGCTGCTGATCGGGCTGCTGGCGTCGACGCTGCCGGAGCGGCGTCCGCACGGCATGCCGTATGCCCGCGCGCTCGCCTCTCTCGGCCCGCTGCTCGCCCGCACCGAGGCGCTGCACCGTCGTGGTGGCTACCAGGCGGCGATGTTCGGCGCCTTCAGCCTCTTCTGGACGGCGGTGCCGCTGCATCTGGCCGCGCCGCCGTTCGATTTCAGCCAGCGCGGCATCGCGCTCTTCGCGCTGGCCGGCGCGGCCGGCGCGGTCGCGGCGCCGGTTGCCGGCCGGCTCGCGGACCGGGGCCATGCTCGGCTCGCCACCGGCCTGGCGATCGTCTTCGTCGGCCTCGCGTTCGTGCTCGCCTGGGTCGGCCAGGACTCGATCGCGGCCCTGGTGTGCAGCGCGGTGCTGCTCGACCTCGGCGTGCAGGCCAACCTCGTCATCGGCCAGCGCGCGATCTTCGAGCTCGGCGAGGCGGTGCGCAGCCGCCTGAACGGCCTCTACCTCGCGATCTTCTTCGCGGGTGGCGCACTCGGCTCGGCACTCGCGAGCGTCGCCTTCACGCATGCCGGCTGGGGCGGCGTGACGGCGATCGGCTTCGTCTTCGGGCTCGCGGCGCTGCTTTACTACGCGACCGAGCCGCGTTGAGGGAGGGCGAAGGCCGTCGCCGAGTTCTGTTCTGCGCCAGGACGTCGGACAGTCGCTCCAGACGCGGGGCCGCGTCGCTCCAGGCCTCCTCGAGCGCCCGCTGCAGGGTGGGCGCGACCCCCGACGCATCGATCGCCCAGCGCAGGTCGGCCGAGACGACGACGAGACGGCCGTCGCGGGTGTCGCTTTTCAGGGTGGCGAGTTTCATGAAGAGCCACTGTAGGGAGCCTGGGCCGTCCCGGAAAGCGGAGCGAGCCGGTCCCCTGCGCCAGAATCAGGCAATCGTTTCCTCACCGACCGCGCCGCGGTCGAGCATCGGGCTGCGCTTCTTCCGCTTCCACAGTGACCGCTTTTTCCACCAGGGCACTGCCCGCCGAACCCAGCGTCGTTGCCCCCGACGGCTCCGACGTGCGCATCCTGCTCGGCCTGGGCGGCGGCGGCATGGCGCACTTCACGCTGGCGGCGGGGCAGGTGTCGACGGCCGTCACGCACCGCACGGTCGAGGAGATCTGGTTCGTCGTCGCCGGCCGCGGCGAGATGTGGCGGCGCCAGGGCGACCGGGAAGAGATCGTCGCGCTCGAGGCGGGCGTCTGCCTGACGATCCCGCTCGGCACCCGGTTCCAGTTCCGCGCCGCGGCGGACGAGCCGGTGTCGGCGGTCGCGGTGACGATGCCGCCCTGGCCGGGCGAGGGCGAGGCGGTCGTCGTCGCGGGTCCCTGGACGCCCGGCTGAGCCATGCCGGCACCGCGCCACGGTCAGCACGCTCCGTGCGCGACCACTAACATCACGCGATGAGCGCACCGCACCCCTCCGACGAAGCCTATTTCTACGAACCGCGCCTCGGCCACGGCCTGCCGCACGACCCGTTCAACGCCATCGTCGGCCCCCGGCCGATCGGCTGGATCTCGACGCACAACGGCCGCGGCGGCCGCAATCTGGCGCCCTACAGCTTCTTCAACGCCTTCAACTACACCCCGCCGATCGTCGGCTTCGCGAGCATCGGCTGGAAGGACACCGTGCGCAACATCCGCGACACGGGCGAGTTCGTCTGGAACCTCGCGACCCGCGCGCTCGCCGAGCCGATGAACGCGAGCTGTGCGGCCGTGCCGCCCGAGGTCGACGAGTTCGAGCTCGCCGGGCTGACGCCGGTGGCGTCGCGCGTCGTCGGCGCGTCGCGGGTGGCTGAAAGCCCGGTCTCGCTCGAGTGCCGGCTCACCCAGACTTTGCAGCTGCAAGGAACCGACGGCGTGCCGGTGGAGACCTGGCTCACGCTCGGCGAGGTGGTCGCGGTGCACATCGCGAAGTCGCTGCTGAAGGACGGCGTCTACGACACCGCCGCCGCCGCGCCCATCCTGCGCGCCGGCGGCCCGGCCGACTATTTCGAGGTCACGCCGGCACAGCGCTTCCAGATGTACCGGCCGCGCTGACACCGCCGGCGTCTGGCCGCGGCG
>CAZZWY010000040.1:7617-11398 GCA_964657785.1 uncultured Acetobacteraceae bacterium | reverse complement strand
CAGAACGTGCAGCTCTTCCGCGAGATGACGGCCCTGGAGAACGTGCTCGTCGGCCTGCACCACGCCTTCCACGGCACCATCGTCGACGCGATCCTCGGCACGCCGCGGCGCCGCCGCGAGGAGACTCATCCCGGCGTCGTGAACCCGCGTTCGATCCACGCGGCCGCGCTCGCCGGCGTCAGACGGAAATTCGGCGGGACCTGCGACCGGCCGAGACTGGCACCGGATTCGTCGGTCGCGGTGAGCGACGCCGACGGGTCATCGTCGTCCGGCACGATGTCGAGGGCGACCGTCACGCGCCCTCCCGCTGCCCCGACGACCACCCGCTGGTGCAGTTGCGCCTCGCGCTGCTGCTCGTGACGCCGCAGCACTTCGGCCGCGGTCTTGACGAGCGTGTGGAACGCCGGCGCATCGAGCGGCTTCGGGTTCTTCTTGTCGCGCCCCATCGTCCAGGGGCCGACCAGCGCCGGCTCGGCTTCGCCCGCCTTCGTCATCGCGACGGCCCAGCCCTCGTCGTCCTCGTTCTTGATGACTTCGGCGGTCCAGCCGTCGTCGCGCCAAAGGCGGGCGGCGTGGACCGGGGCATCGGCGGCTTCTTCGTCGTCGGGTTCGTGCATGCGCCGAGTATCGTCCGCGGCGCCGGCGCCGTGCTCAACCCGGCGCCGCCTCGATCTTCTTCGCGAAGAACGCGCCGGCGAAGCGCTTCTTCAGGCGTTGCTTGGCCCAGATCGCCTCGTCGTAGGCGGCGAGCACGACATCGCCCTTGATCACGACGACCTTGCCGTGGTAGAGCTGCGCCAGGGTTTCTTGGTGGGCGAGATAGTAGGCACGCTCGCGTTGCAGGGATGAACTCATGGTCAGTCCTCGTGAAGCAGCGGGAGGGCTGCCACCCGACCTGTTGTCGGCACGATCAGTGGCCGGCTGAATGGCGAGGCGGCGATATATTCGTCAGTGCGCTGCCTGCGCGGCGGCAACGCCCACCAGCGCGGCAGCAGCGCGCGCACCGCGGGCCGGTCAAAGCGCGCGTCGATGAGGTGGACGCAGCCGCGGTCTTCCGGTGTGCGGATGACCCGGCCGGCGGCCTGCACGACGCGTTGCAGCCCGGGGAAGAGATAGGCGTAGTCGTGACCGCGGCCGGCGCCGAACAGCTCGTCGAGCCGGGCCTTGAGGCGTTCGTTGACCGGGTTGACCTGCGGCAGGCCGAGCGTCGCGACGAAGGCCCCGATCAGGCGCCGCCCGGCCAGGTCGATGCCTTCGGCAAACGCGCCACCGAGCACCGCGAAGCCGACGCCGCGGCCGTCGGGCTCGAAACGCTCGAGGAAGGCGGCGCGGTCCGCCTCGTCCATGGCGCGCGATTGCAGCCAGACGGGGATCTCGGGGTGGCCTGCGGCCAGAACGGCGGCGGCACGCTGCAGGTAGTCGAAGCTGCTGAAGAACGCGAGGTAGTTGCCGGGGGCCTGGCGGTACTGTGCCGCGATCAGCCCGGTGATCGGCGCGAGCGATGCGTCGCGCTCGGCGAAGCGGGTCGAGACCTCGGCATGGATGCGCACCTGCAGCTGCCCGGCATCGAACGGCGACTCGACTTCGACGCGCACCGTGTCCGCCGGCAGGCCGAGCAGATCGGCGTGGAACTGCATCGGCGCGAGCGTGGCCGAGAAAAGCGTGGTGGTGCGTGCCGCGGCGAAGCGCGGCGCCAGGTGCGGGGCCGGCACCAGGTTGCGCACGGCCAGCGTGCCGAGCTCGGGCGAGCCAGCGTCGAGCGTCAGGTCGAAGAGCGAATGCGCGCCGAAGCTGTCGCAGAGCCGGGTGAACTGCAGCGCGTCGAAGAAGAGGCGGAGCAGCGCCGGTGCGGGCTGCAGCGCGGCGTTCGCCAGCTCGTCGGAGAACGCGGCGTTCAAGGCCTGGAGCGTGGCGATCGTCGGCCCGGGCAACTCGTCGTAGGCGGCATAGGGTTCGGCCTGGCGCCGGGCGAGGTCGCCCCAGCAACGCCGCAGCCGGCCGATCGCCGCGGCGATGGCCGGCGGGGCGACGGCCGCCGCCCCCTGCAGCTGCGGGGCGGCGAGCTGCGCCGAGTACATCGCCCGCCCCCGGGGCAGCAGGTTGTGCGCCTCGTCGACCAGCACGCCGACCCGCCATTCGTGGGCGAGCGTCATGCCGTGGAGCATCGCGGTCGCGTCGAACCAGTGGTTGTAGTCGCCGACGACGACGTCGGCCCAGCGGACGATCTCCTGGCCGAGGTAGTACGGGCAGATGCCGTGCGCGAGCCCGACCTGCCGCAGCCGGGCGCGGTCGATCGCCCCGGTCGAGCCGCCGCCGACCTCGACCGCCTCGGCACGCGCCGCGGGCAGCCGGTCGTAGAAGCCGCGGGCGAGCGGGCAGGCGTCGCCGTGGCAAGCGCTGCCCGGGTGTTCGCAGGCCTTGTCGCGGGCGACGAGTTCGAGCACGCGCAGCGGCATCGGCAAACTTCCGCCCGCGGCCGGGGCCGCGCGGATCTGCGCGAGCGCGCGCAGCGCCACCGCCCGGCCCGGCGTCTTCGCCGACAGGAAGAACACCTTGTCGAGCCGTTGCCCCGGGCAGGCCTTCAGCAGCGGGTAGAGCGCGCCGAGGGTCTTGCCGATGCCGGTCGGCGCCTCTGCCAGCAGGCAGCGCCCGCCCGTCGCGGCGCGATACACCGCTTCGGCGAGCGGCCGCTGACCGCGGCGGAAGTCGGCGTACGGAAAACGGAGGCCCGCGAGGCCGGCGTCGCGCGCGGCGCGGTGGGCGAGCTCCTGGTCCGCCCAGGCGAGGAAGCGCCGGCAGCGGTCCTCGAAAAAGGCCTGCAGCTCGGCGGCGTCGTGGCGGGCCTCGAGCACGGTCTCGGCCTGTGTCGCGACGTCGAAGTAGACGAGCGCGAGCGTCAGCGCCGGCAGCTCGAACTGCCGGCAGAGGAGCGCGCCGTAGACCTGCACCTGCGCCCAGTGCAGCGCCCGCCGGTTCGCCGGCATGCGGGCGATGTCGCCGCGAAAGGTCTTGATCTCCTCGACCCGCTGCCGGGCGGCGTCGTAGCCGTCGGCGCGGCCGCGCACGGCGAGCCGGTCGTGGCTGCCGGCGAGCGAGAGTTCGGCCTGGTAGCCGGCGCCGCGGCGGGCGGCGACGGTCGCATGGCCGCTCCGACCCTCGAGCGCGGTCGCCGAGGGCGTGAACCGCAGGTCGAGGTCGCCCGCCTTGGCGGTGAACTCGCAGAGCGTGCGAACGGCGACGGTGTAGTTCAAGGCGGGGGCCAGCAGCGGCGGCGGATGATGGCACGGCGCCGAACGGCCGTGGCGACGTCGGCCCGGAGACGCTGCGGCGCGATCAGTCTTCGTCGGCCGTGATCCGGAGCCCGGTGCGCTCGGCGCCCTTGACGGCGCAGGTCGCGGTGATGCGCAGCGGCCGGCCGATCGGCACCGCGCGGCGCAGGCGCAACTCGAGCGAGTCGGGGCCGTCGGGGTGCGTCGGCGCCGCACGCTCCCACTCGAGCGCGCCGTCGACGAGCACGCGCAGGGCATGGGTGGCGTCGGCACGTCCCGCCTTGTTGACGACGCTCAGCTGGCAGTAGATCTCGAACGACCGCTCGCGCGCGGCGTCGGCCGGGATGTCGAGCCGGGCGACGTCACGCGAGCCGGCGGTCGCGGCCCAGTGCTCGGGTGCCGCAGCGGCGGGCAGGGTCTTCACGGCCCGGGCGCTCAATGCATCTTGTCGCGCGGGGGCTTGCGGAACGACTTGGGCTTGTAGACGTTCCCCTCCCACTCGCCGCCTTCGC
>CAZZWY010000040.1:0-7607 GCA_964657785.1 uncultured Acetobacteraceae bacterium | reverse complement strand
CCGGTTCCGCCAGGTCGCAGGCGCGGATGGCGCGGCGGGCGACCTTGTCCTCGTAGGCCGGGCCGATGCCGCGCCCCGTGGTGCCGATCTTGTTCTCGCCCCGCGCCGCCTCGCGCGCCCGGCGGATCGCTTCCTGGGCGACCTTGGCCGCGTCGCGCCGCGCCGTCGGCCAGCGCCGGGCCGTGCGGACGCTGCGCCGCAGCGTCCGCCAGTGGCGCCAGAAGGCCGAATCGAGGCGCCAGCGACGCTTCTCGCCGATCACCAGGCGCAGCAGCAGCACGGCGCAGACGGCGATCGCGAGGGCAGCAAACACGCGTTCGATCAACATGGTCGGGGTGCCGGCAAGTGCGTGGACGGGCAGGGCGCCGGGCGCAGGCCGAACGATGCCGAGGCCTGCGGCGTGCGCGCACGGCCATTCTGCAACGGTATGGCGCATTGCGCGCGTCGTGCCGATCACGCCGGCTCGGACGGCGGCGACGGGCGCGACGCTCAGACCGGCGTCAACTCGCCTCGGCGCGCCAGCGGTCGAGCCGGGACAGGCCCTGCCCCGGGCTGAGGTAGCCCGGCGCCACCACCTCGAGCGGGGCCGGCACGATGCCGAGCGCGCGGAGGCCCGGCAGCTTGCCGCCGGCGACGTTGGCGACCTGCATCGAATCGAGGTTGTCGCGCGACATCATCGGTTCGCCCGGCAGCAGCTCCATCGCCCCGGCCTGCAGCCGCCCGAGCGCCGCCGGCAGGCCGAACACCGGGCGCTCGTGCCCGGCCCAGCGCCCGGCGGCCTGCACCAGCGCCTTCAGCGTGTAGACCGTCGGCCCGGCGCATTCGAAGGTGTGGCCGGTGGTGAGCGGGTCGCCGAGGCACTTGACGATCGCGTCGGCGACGTCCTGCACCCAGACCGGCTGGAAGCGCGCGTCGGCGCCGGCGAGCGGGATCACCGGAAAGGTCGACTGCAGCGACGCGAAGAGGTTGAGGAAGCGGTCGTGCTCGCCGAAGATGACCGACGGGCGCAGGATCGTCACGTCGAGCCCGGCGTCGGTCAGCACCTTCTCGCCCGCCGCCTTCGAGCGCAGGTAGCGGCTCGGCAGCGGCGAACCCTGCTCGACGCCGAGGGCGCTCACGTGAACGATTCTCCGCACCCCGGCGGCTGCGCAGGCGTGCGCGAGCTTGAGCGGCAACTCGACGTGGACGCGGCGGAATTCCGCCTCGCTGCCGTGCAGCGCCGCGACCAGGTTGACGACCGCGTCGCGACCGTGCAGCAGCTGCACGAGCGCGCCCTCGTCGTGAACGTCGGCCGCCACGAGCCGCACCGTCGGCAGCAGCTGCAGATGCTTGGCGCGTTGCGGCCGGCGGCTCGGCACCAGCACGCTTGCGCTGCCGCCGCCGGAGCGCTCGACCAGCTTGTCGCAGAGGGCGCGCCCGACGAAGCCGGTGCCGCCGAGCAGGAGGAGGTTCTCGTTCATCGATGCGTTATACGCCGAGCGAGGCGCCGCCCTGCAAGGTCGACACGACGAGCCAGGCGTTGGCGCTGACGATCACGGCGAACAGCAGCCAGCCGGCGCCCTGCAGCGCGCGCCCGCTCGTGAAGTCGCCCATCACGCGCCGGTCGCCGGTGAAGCGCAGCAGCGGCCAGATCGCGAACGGCAGCTGCAGGCTCAGCACCACCTGGCTCAGCACCAGCAGCTTGCCGACGCCGCCGTCGCCGAACCACCAGACCCCCGCGAACGCCGGCAGCAGCGCGAGGCTGCGGATGATGAGGCGGCGCTGCCAGCACGGGATCTTCAGATCGAGAAAGCCCTCCATCACGATTTGGCCGGCGATCGTGCCGGTGAAGGTCGAGCTCTGCCCCGAGGCGAGCAGCGCGATGCCGAAGACGAGCGCGGCGATCGAGCTGCCGACGAGCGGGTCGAGCAGGTGGTAGGCGTCCTCGATCTCCGCGACCTTGGTGTGGCCGTGGGTGTGGAAGGCGGTCGCGGCGAGGATCAGGATCGCCGCGTTGACCAGGAAGGCGAGCGAGAGCGAGGCGACCGTGTCCCAGGTGCCGAAGCGGATCGCCTCGCGTCGGCCGGCATCGGTGTCGGCGACGACGCGCGTCTGCACGACCGAGGAGTGCAGGTAGAGGTTGTGCGGCATCACGGTCGCGCCGACGATGCCGATCGCGAGATAGAGCGCTTCGTGACTGTCGAGCCGGCGCAGGTCGGGCACGAAGCCGAGGGCGACGCTCGACCAGTCCGGGCCGGCGAGCACCAGCTCGACCGCGAAGCAGCCGGCGATCGTCACGACCAGGCCGAGCACGATCGCCTCGACGCGGCGAAAACCGGCGCCCTGCAGCCCGAGGACGAGCACCGTATCGAACGCGGTGAGGCCGATGCCGACGGGGATCGAGACGCCGATCAGCAGCTTCAGCGCGAGCGCGCTGCCGAGCACCTCGGCCAGGTCGCAGGCGATGATCGCGACTTCGGCGCCGAGCCAGAGCAGGAGGTTGGCGCGCCGGCCGTAGCGGTCGCGGCAGGCGCGCGCCAGGTCCTTCCGGGCGACGAGCCCGAGCCGCACGCAGAGCGTCTGCAGCAGCATCGCCGCGACGCTCGCGAACAGCACCACGAAGAGCAGGCCGGGGCCGAATCTGGAGCCGGCCTCGAGGTCGGTCGCCCAGTTGCCGGGGTCCATGTAGCCGACCGATACCAGCAGGCCCGGGCCGGCGTAGCGCAGCGCCTTGCGCCAGCCCGAGGTGCGGGGGTCGATCGCCACGCTGCCGGCGACTTCGGATGGGCAGAACGGGGCGGTGGCGGTTCGGGGCAGCGGGCGCACGGCGGGTCGGATGGGGTCGGGGCGGAGTGATCGAGGTGGGAGCCGGTCCGGAAATGCCGCAGCATTCTTTCATCGCCGCACCGCGCCGAGCGGCATCCCGCAAAATGTCCCCGTTCCGCCGCAACCGAATGCACCTCGCTCCGTCGCCTCGCCGCATCGATGGTTTCGCCGGCTTCACGCTGGTCGAGATGATGGCCGTGCTCGCGGTCATGGCGATCCTCGCGACGCTCGCGGTGCCGAGCCTGCAGGCGCGGATCGTGCGCGGCCAGATCGTCGAGGCGGTGCGGCTCGCCGACATCGCCAAGGCGCCGGTGGCGGCGGCCTGGGCCGCGTCGAGCGCGTTGCCCGCCGACAACGCCGCCGCCGGCCTGCCGCCGCCGTCGCGGGTCGTCAGCAACCTGGTGAGCGCGCTGCAGGTCGAGAACGGCGCGATCCACCTGACCTTCGGGAACCAGGCGAACGCCGCGATCCGCGGCAAGGTGCTGAGCCTGCGGCCGGGCGTGGTGAGCGGGGCCGAGGTCGTGCCGGTGGCGTGGGTCTGCGGCAACGCCGAACCGCCCGTCAACATGCTGGCGCAGGGGACGAACCGGACGGACGTGCGCGGCGACTACCTGCCGCTCAATTGCCAGGCGGCCACGGCGAAGTGACACGCGGGCGGTGTCGTACTGCCTGAGGCGCCACGCGCCGGCTGCGCGCAGACCGAAGCCGTGCCGCCCGTGCCGGGCGCGCGTCTTCGCGCCGACATCGTCGCGACACGACCGTGTCATGCGCCGTCGAGAGACTCTGCCGCGTGGCGCACCTCCGCCTCCACCTTCAGCAGGGCACACGATGGGACATCCCGACCAGGTCAAACCGCCACGCACCGGCCCGAGCCGGCGCGAGTTCTTCAGGCGCTCGGGCGCGACGGCGGTCGGCGTCGCCGCTGCGGCCGAACTCCTGCCGCTGCGCGCGGCGACGGTCTCGAGCGTCTTCCAGCACGGCGTCGCGAGCGGCGACCCGCTCGTCGACCGGGTGATCCTCTGGACCCGCGTCACGCCGGCCACGGCCAAGGCGGCCGTCACCGCCACCTTCGTCGTCGCGACCGATCCGGCGTTGACCCGGGTCGTGCTGCGCGGCAGCGCCAAGACCAACCCGGCGCGCGACAACACCGTCAAGGTCGATGCGATCGGCCTGGCGCCGAACACGACCTACTACTACCAGTTCGCCGCCGAGGGCGCGACCAGCCCCGTCGGCCGCACAAAGACGCTGCCGCGGGGTGCGACGACGAGCCTCAGGTTTGCGGTCGTCAGCTGCTCGAACCTCGCCGCCGGCTACTTCAACGCCTACGGCCGCATCGCCGAGCGCGCCGACCTCGATCTGGTGATGCACCTCGGCGACTACCTCTACGAATATGGCGCCGGCCAGTACGGCGCGGTGCGCACGCCCGAGCCGGCGACCGAGATCATCACGCTCGCCGACTACCGGCAACGCCACGCGCAGTACAAGCGCGACGCCGACTCCCAGGCGATGCACCGCCAGCACCCGCTGGTCGCGATCTGGGACGATCACGAGACCGCCAACAACTCGAACGAGACCGGCGCCGAAAACCACCAGCCTGCCACCGAAGGCTCGTGGGACGCGCGCGTCGCGGCAGCATTGCAGGCCTACTACGAGTGGATGCCGGTCCGCCCGGTCGACACGACCCAGCCGCGCAAGAACAACCGCTACTACGCCTACGGCGATCTCGCCGACCTGATCATGCTCGAGGAGCGGCTCAACGCGCGCTCGCCGCAGCTGCTGACCGCCACCCACCCGACGCCGTTCGGCGCCGGCTTCGAGCAGACCGATCCGGGCTACGCCGACCCGACCCGCCAGATGCTCGGCGACGCCGAACAGGCCTGGCTCGCGAACCGGCTGCGGACCACGCCGTCGCGCTGGAAGCTGCTCGGCCAGGGCGTGATGTTCGCGCAGTTGAAGGGCGTCGGTGCCGCGAATGCCGCCGGCGGCGGCGTTTTCCTCAACAGCGACCAGTGGGACGGCTACCAGCCCGCCCGCAACCGCCTCTACGACGTGCTCAAGGGCGACGCGACGAACCCCGCCGTCAGCGACGTCGTGGTGCTCACCGGCGACATCCACAGCTCCTGGGCGGCCGACCTGACGCAGGACCCGAACAACCCCGACGTCGGCTCCGGCGGCTACGACCGGACGACCGGCGCCGGCTCGCGCGCGGTCGAATTCGTCGGCACGTCGGTCTCCTCGCCCGGCATCGACAGCGACACGACGGGCGGCATCGCGGGCGCGCTGAAGTCGATCAACCCGCACTTCAAGTACGTGCAGCTGACCCGCCGCGGCTACCTGCTGATGGACGTGACGCCCGAGCGCGTCGTCGGCGAATGGTGGCACCTCGACACCGTCGCGAGCCCGAGCCACATCGAGACCTTCGCGGTCGCGTACGAGGTGCGCTACGGCACGAACCACCTGGTCGCCTCGGTGCAGACGCCGTCGCGCGCCAATCCTCCGCAGCTCGCTCCCTGACCCCACCGGCAGAACCCCCATGGCGAAATATTCTTCGAAGCGAATCCTCGCGGCACTCGCGCTCGCCGTCGGCGCAGCCGCCGCCCACGCGGTGCCGGTGGTGCGGTCCGGCAACCTCGTCGACAACACCGACGTCGTCGAGATCGCGTTCACCCTCGCCAGCGCCGCGCCGGTCTCGATCTGGACCGACTCCTGGAGCGCCGGCCTCAACTTCGACCCGACGATCTCGGTGTTCGACGCCGCCTCGACGCTGCTCGTCGCGACCGGCGACGACACCCCCGACCCGACGCTGCTGCACGCCGGCCAGGGCGGCTACGACGGCGAACTCGACTTCACCCTGCTGGCCGCCGGCCGCTACGTGCTGACCCTGAGCGCGAGCGGCAACGACCCCGTCGGCCCGACGCTGGCCGCCGGCTTTTCGCTCGCCGGCACCACCCCGATCGCCATCGCCGACTGGAACCAGCCGAGCTACGACATCAACCGCAACGACCAGAAGGGGACTTTCTGGCGGGTGAATGTGGAGGGGTCGTCGGCCGTGGCGGCGGTGCCGGAGCCGAGCGAGATCGTGATGTTGACGGTGGGGCTGGCGGTGGTGGCAGCGCTTGTTCGGCGTCGACGGGCGAGTTGAGGCACAGGGGAGAAGTACCCGTAATTTCCCTCCGCGACCGTGTCGTGAGCTGCAAGGTTGCCGCTGCCCGGAGGGAGTTCAACCATGCCAGCCCACCACTTCACGAGCCGCAACGTCACGCGTGATGTCTTGGCGGCGATGCGGGCCACCGCCGATGTCCCGGTCTGCATCACCGATGGCGGCCGGCCGATCTTCGCGCTGCTGAAGCGCGGTCGCTACCGCGTCGAGGGACGGCGGACAATGCGCCCCCCGAACGCAACGACCCGCACTGCCCGGCCTCGCCGATGCCCTCCCGCACCGCCTTGCTCCACGCCCTCGCCGCGATCGCCCTCTGGGCCACCCTCGCGACCCTCGGCGTCGCCCTCGCCCACGTCCCGCCGTTCCTGCTGACCGGCCTCGCGCTACTCGTCGGCGGTGCGCTCTCGCTGCCGCTGGTCCTCCGTGACCGGGCCGTCTGGCGCGTCCCGATGACGACCCTCGCGCTCGGGGTCTACGGCCTCTTCGGCTTTCACTTCCTGCTCTTCATCGCGCTGCGCCATGCGCCGTCGGTCGAGGCGAATCTCGTCAACTATCTCTGGCCGCTGTTGATCGTCGTGCTCGCGCCGGTGCTGCTGCCGGGCGTGGCGTGGTCGGGACGACACCTCGGCGGGGCGGTGCTCGGCCTGGCGGGCGCTGCACTCGCGATCCTCGGCGGCCGGCCCGGCGCCGGCGGAAGCGGCTTCGCCTGGGGCTTCGTCGCCGCCGCCGGCTCGGCGCTCATCTGGGCGACGTACTCGCTCGGCACGCGCCGCGTTCCGCCGTTCCCCACCGCGGCGGTCGGGCTCTTCGGCCTGGTCTCGGGGGTGCTGGCGCTCGCCTGCCACGCCGTGCTCGAGCCGCCGGCCGTGCTCGACGGGCACGACGCGCTGCTGATCCTGGCGATGGGCGTCGGCCCGCTCGGCGCCGCGTTCTATTTCTGGGACCGGGCCCTGAAGCTCGGCGACCCGCGCACGCTCGGCGTGCTGAGCTACCTGACGCCGCTTGCGAGCACGGTGCTGCTGTTGGTCGCGACCGGCAAGCCGCTCAGCGCCAACGTCGGCGCGGCGGCGTTGCTGATCCTCGGCGGTGCGGCGCTGGCGCTGCGCCGCCCGCGCTGAAACCGGGCGAAACACCGCCGGCGGCGCCCGCCGAAGACCCCGGGCAGGGCTTAGGATGCCGCCTCGATCCGCTGAACTGGCTCGCCCGGACCGGCCTTCTTCGCGGGACCGCGCCCTCCCGGCCCGCATAAGCTTCCCGCACCAGGGCCGGTCTCCGAACTGCAGTCTCTGACGAGGAGCCCTCGCGAACCCATGGCCGACCCCACCGATCCCGCCCAGCCCGTGGCGGTCCTCAACCAGGTGCAGAAGACCTACCGCCTGGATTCGGTCGACGTGCCGGTCATCAAGGGCGTCGATCTGCTGATCCGCCCCGGCCATTTCACCGTGCTGCTCGGCCCCTCGGGCAGCGGCAAGACGACCCTGCTCAACATGATCGGCTGCATCGACCGGCCCGACGTCGGCGAGGTCGTGATCGCCGGCACGCGCGTCGGCGAGCTGAGCGACGACGCGCTCTCGGACTTTCGCGCCCGCCACATCGGCTTCATCTTCCAGAACTTCAACCTGCTGCCGGTGCTCTCGGCCTA
>CAZZWY010000039.1:0-14273 GCA_964657785.1 uncultured Acetobacteraceae bacterium | reverse complement strand
GTCGCGCTGATGGGGCCGAGCGGGTCGGGCAAGAGCACGCTCATGAACCTGCTCGGCCTGCTCGACCGCGCCGACGCCGGCCACTACCGGCTCGACGGCCGCGACGTCACCTCGCTCAGCGCGTCGCAGCACGCCGAAGTGCGCAACCGGACGATCGGCTTCGTGTTCCAGAGCTTCAACCTGCTCAAGCGCATGAACGTGATCGAGAACGTCGCGCTGCCGCTGATCTATGCCGGCAGCGCACGGCGCGCCGCCAAGACGAAGGCACAGGCGCTGCTCGACCAGGTCGGGCTCGCGGCGCTCGGCCACCGCATGCCGAACCAGCTCTCGGGCGGGCAGCAGCAACGCGTCGCGATCGCGCGGGCCCTCGTCAACGACCCGCCGCTCCTGCTCGCGGACGAGCCGACCGGCAACCTCGACACCCGCACGACCGACGAGGTGCTCGGCGTGCTCGGCGCGCTCAACCGCGAGGCGGGCCTCACGATCGTCATCGTGACCCACGAGCCCGCCGTGGCGGCGCATGCGCGGCGGCTCGTCAGCCTGCGCGACGGCGTGATCGAGTTCGACGGGACCCCCGGCGCGAATCCCGCACATGGCGCGAGCGGACGCATTCTCCGGGAGGCCGCGACGTCGTGAGTCTCGCCCAGACCCTGATCGAGGCCTTTCGCTCGCTCGCGGCGAACCGGCTGCGCACGGCGCTCACCATGCTCGGCATCGTGATCGGCATCGCCTCGGTGCTGCTGATGCTGAGCGTCGGCGACGCGGTACGGGGCTTCATCGACAAGGAACTCGCGGTGCTCGGCAGCAACCAGCTGATCGTGCAGCCCGGCACGCCGACCGAAGGCGGCGCGCGGCGCCGCACCAACGACTCGCCGACCCTCACCTACGACGACGCCGCCGCCCTCAACGACCTGCCGAGCGTGCGCGGCGCGGCGGCGGCGCTGCAAGGCTTCTTCCAGGTCCTCTACGGCGACGACAACAGCAATTCGACGGTGCTGGGCACGACGCCGGAGATGCTGCGTCTGCACCGCTGGGGCCTCGAACGCGGCGTCTCGTTCGCCGACAGCGACGTGCGCTCGGCCAATCGCGTCGCGATCATCGGCTCGCGGCTCGCGAGCACCTACTACTACCGGCGCGACCCGATCGGCCAGGCGATCCGCATCGACGGCCGTCCGTTCACCGTGATCGGCGTGCTCGCGGGCACGGGCCGCACGCTCGACGGCAGCGACCTCGGCGAGCTGCTGATGGTGCCTATCACCGCGATCCCGATCCGCATGCCGCGGCCGCGCACGGTCCACTACATCACCGTGCAGGCGACCGACGAGGCCGGCACCCGCGCGGCCGAGCGCGACATCGCCGAGCTGCTGCGCGACCGCCACCGGATCACCGGCGACCGCGTCGACGACTTCCAGATCACCAACCTCGCGAGCATCGCGCAGGCCGGCGCCGCGATCGGTGCGGGCCTGTCGATCGGTCTCGGCGTCGTCGGGGCGATCTCGCTCATCGTCGGTGGGATCGGCATCATGAACATCATGCTGGTGAGCGTCAGCGAGCGCGTCCGCGAGATCGGTATCCGCATGGCGATCGGCGCGAAGCCGCACCATGTGCTGGTGCAATTCCTCGGCGAGGCGGTCGTGATGTGCATCCTCGGCGGGCTGATCGGAGTCGCGATCGCGGCCCTCGGCGCCTGGGGCGTCAACGGCCTCGGCAAGTTCACGGTGCGGCTGTCGCCCGAACACGTGCTGCTCGCGGTGGCGTTCGCGACCGCGGTCGGGCTCTTCTTCGGCTATTACCCGGCGCGGCGCGCGTCCAAGCTGCTGCCGATCGAGTGTTTGCGGCAGGATTGAGCGTCGCCTCGACCCGAAGAATCCCATTCGCATGCCCACGAGCCTGATCGACTCCGTCGCACCGCCACTGCCCGCCGCGGCGGCGCCACGCCAGCCCGCCGACCACGCCTACCTTCCGGCCCTGGATGGATTGCGTGCCGTTGCGGTGCTGACCGTGATGGCCAGCCACATGCTGTGGCGCAAGATTCCGGGCGGTGCCACCTGTTCTTTCCGCCCGTCGGCGTGTCGACGTTCGCCCATCGCCTGCTCGGCTCGCGCTTCATGGTCTGGACCGGACGGCTCAGCTATTCGCTCTACCTCTTCCACGTGCTCGGCACCTTCATCGCCGTGGAGCTCGGGTTGGGGCGGGCGACCCACCTCGTCGCCTGCTCGACCTTCGCCTATGCCGCGGCGTGGGCGTCCTACCGGTTCGTCGAGACGCCCGGGCGGTCGCTCGGACGACGCGCCGCCGAGGCCCTCACGCGATCCCGGGAACAGCGCGCTTCGTGAAACGTCCGGCGTGGGCCTCGGCGCGTCAATTCAGCCGCCCAGCACCCGCAAAATCTCCCGCCCGTAGGCTTCCAGCTTCTTCGCGCCGACGCCGCTGATCTGCCCCAGGGCGTCGAGCGAGTCGGGTTGCGCCTGCGCCATCTCGGCGAGCGTCGCGTCGTGAAACACGATGTAGGCGGGCAGGTTGTGCTCGCGGGCGACCTCGGCGCGCCAGGCCTTGAGGGACTCGAAGCGGGCGCGGCCGGCCTCGTCAAGCGGTAGCGGCGGCGGCTTCGAGGCGGAACGCGCGCCGGCGCGGGTCGTCACCCGGCCCCCGCGCTGCCGCTTGGGCGCATCGCTCGGCTGGCGCAGCAGCAGCCGGATCTCGCCGCGCAGCACCTCGCGCGCCGACGGGGTGAGCTCGAGCACGTTGTACTCGCCCTCGCTCTGGAGGTGACCGAGCGCAATCAGCTGGCGCAGCACGACCCGCCACTGCGCCTCGGGCACGTCGGCGCCGATGCCGTACGTGCTGAGCGCCTCGTGGCCGTGCTGCGCGACCTTGTCGGTCGACTTGCCCCGCAACACGTCGATCAGGTGTCCGGCGCCGAACCGCTGGCCGCCGCGATGCTGCTGGAAGCGATAGACGCAGGACAGCGCCTTTCGCGCCGCCTCGGTCGCGTCCCAGGTGGCCGGCGGCGCGAGGCAGTTGTCGCAGGCGTTCTGGTGCGGCGTGCACGGCACGCTCCGCTCGCCGAAATAGGCGAGCAAGCGCATCCGGCGGCAGTCGTGCGCCTCGGCGAGCGTCAGCAGCGCATCGAGCTTGCCGCGCTGGTTGCGCTTGAATTCCTCGCCGGCCGGGCTTTCGTCGATCATCCGGCGCTGGTTCACGACGTCGGCGAGACCGTAGGCCATCCACGCATCGGCCGGCAGCCCGTCGCGGCCGCCGCGGCCGGTCTCCTGGTAGTAGCTCTCGATGTTCTTCGGCAGGTCGAGGTGGGCGACGAAGCGCACGTCGGGCTTGTCGATGCCCATGCCGAACGCGACCGTCGCGACCATCACCAGGCCGTCGTCGCGCAGGAAACGATCCTGGTGCCGTCGGCGCACGCCGGCATCGAGCCCGGCGTGGTAGGCGAGCGCCGGGATGCCTTCGGCGCTCAGCCAGACCGCCGTGTCGTCGACCTTCTTCCGCGACTGGCAGTAGACGATGCCGGCCTCGCCCTCGTGCTCGTCCTGGATGAAGCGCAGCAACTGCTTGCGGGCGTCGTCCTTCTCGACCACCGCGTAGCGGATGTTCGGCCGGTCGAAGCTGCTGATGAAGACGCGCGCTTCCTCGAGCTGCAGCCGCTGGATGATGTCGGCTCGGGTCAGGTCGTCGGCCGTTGCCGTCAGGGCGATCCGGGGGACGCCGGGAAAACGCTCGTGCAGGACATTCAGCGAGAGGTAGTCCTCGCGGAAATCGTGGCCCCACTGGCTGACGCAGTGGGCCTCGTCGATCGCGAACAGGCTGAGCAGCCCGCGCTCGTCGAGCGAATCGAGCTGCGCGAGCATGCGCGGCGTGCAGAGGCGCTCCGGCGCGACGTAGAGCAGCACCAGCCGCGCGCTCATCATGTCGCGCTCGATCCGCTGCACGTCCTCGCTCGACAGGGTCGAATTGAGGAACGAGGCGTGCACCCCCGCTTCTTCGAGCGCGCCGACCTGGTCCTGCATCAGCGCGATCAGCGGGCTCACGACCACCGCCACGCCGTGCCCGGCCCGATGCCGGGAGATCGCGGGCACCTGGTAGCAGAGGCTCTTGCCGCCACCCGTCGGCATCAGCACCAGCGCATCGCCGCCCGCCACCACATGGTCGACGATCTCGGCCTGCGGGCCGCGAAAGGCGCTGTAGCCGAAGACCTCGTGGAGGATGGCAGCGGGGTCGGGAGAGAGGGCGGGCACGGCGGGCGTTGGCAAAGGGAGCGATGGTACGGGAGCGGTCGACCCGCCGGCGGCTCCCACAGAAGGAGGATGCTCGTCGTGGGGCGCACCGAGGAGGGGGCTTTCGCCGCGGGGCCCGGGAGCGATAATTCCAGCCATTCCCGAACGTCCACACATTGAGGAGCGCTCATGGCAAGCGTGAACAAGGTCATCCTGATTGGCAACCTCGGCAAGGATCCCGAGGTGCGCTATATGCCGAGCGGCAGTGCCATTTGCAACATCACTGTCGCGACCACGCGGAACTGGAAGAACAAGGAGTCCGGCGACAAGATGGAGGAAACGGAATGGCACCGGGTGTCGTTCTTCGATCGGCAAGCCGAGATCGCTGGCGAATACCTGAAAAAGGGCAGCCCGGTCTACATCGAAGGTCGCCTGAAGACCCGCAAGTGGACCGACAAGGAAGGTGTCGAACGCTACACCACCGAGATCATCTCCGACGTGATGCAGCTGCTCGGAAGCCGGCAGGGCATGGGGGGCGGCTCGACCGGTGGTGACGAGGAAGGTGGCTACAGCGAACGCGCCGCACCGCAGCGCCAGGCGCCCGCGTCGCGCCCGGCCGTCGCACCCGCGGCCCGCCAGGCCCCCTCGAAGCCGGCGACCGGCTTCGACAACATGGACGACGACATCCCGTTCTGAGCCCGCAGACCATGCCGAGCGGGTGGGTTGCCGCCGCTGCGATCGGAATCGCCGCTGCATTTGCCCTCGTCGGCTGCGACGACGCGAACGAAGCGGGCAAGGTGCCGTCGGCGGCTTCCACCGCGAGCGCGGCGCGCAGCGCGCAGTTGCAGCCCGGCAGCGGCACGGTCGACAGCGCCCGCTACGTGCGCCTCGAGGCGCTTTCCGAGGCGAACGGAAATCTCTGGGCCTCGGTCGCCGAACTGAACGTGCTCGACGCGGCAGGCGCCGTGATCCCGCGACTCGGCTGGAAGGCGACGGCCGACAGCGAGGAAGTGCTCGGCGAAGACGCGTCGGCGGCCAAAGCCATCGACGGCGACACCGGCAGCTACTGGCACACGCGCTGGCAGGGCAGCGGGCCGCCGCATCTGCTCGTGATCGACATGGGCGCGCTGCACAGCGTCGGCGGGTTCAGGTACCTGCCGCGTCAGCTCGGGCAGAACGGGCGCATCGCCCGCTGGCGCTTCGCGACCAGCCTGAACGGCAGCAGCTGGACGCAGGCGTCCGAAGGCACCTTTCCCGACGGCGCGGCCGAGGTCACCGTCCGCTTCGCGGCGCCCAAGGGGGCGGGTCCATCCGCGGCCGTGGCCGCCGCGAGTGCTGCGGCCACGCCGGTCACGACCAACCCCGTGCGCGCGGCCCGCATCAAGGCCTTCGCCTCCGGCCCGCTCGTCGCCGGGCCGGCCTGGCACGCCGGCGAAACGGTCGGCGTCGACACGGTGCGGCGTCTGGCATCGGGGCAGCACCTCGTCTACACCGCCGCCGGCACGACCGGCGAGACCGAACCGGCGCCCCCGGACCTCGTCGACGGTCGGCCGCTGCGGGACGGCAGCGCCACCGCCTACCTGAACGGCCGGCTGCTCGGCACCAGCCGGGCCGACGCGCCGGGCCTCGGATCGGCGCCGAACGCCAAGGCCGCCGGCCTGGTCGAGACCGCGTTCGCCGCCGGCGACGCCCAGCCGCCGCGCCATTCGACCGTGCATGGCTGCAAGTCGCTCAGCGTCGGCACGTCGTTCATCGGCCACTATTGCTTCGCCTCCGGGCCCGCCACCGGGTCGGGCAACGCGACCGCGGTCGCGGCCGGTCCGCAGGGCGCCCAGCTGTCGTCGGGCAACGCCTACCATGCCAACAGCTGGGAGGAGGAATTCGTCGTCACCGACGCCACCTTCGGACTGGTGTTCGCGAATTCGAGTTCGCCGATCGACGTCGAAATCGACGGCGTGCAGGTGCAGGCCGCGCCGAGCATCAGCAGCGGCGCCGAAGGCTGGACGATGACCTTCGACTACCACGGGCAGGTGCGTCCGCGCAGCGTGCGGGTGGTCAGCGCCGTCGGCTCGGTCGCGCCGACGCTTCGGGGCGTGGCGCTGACGGCGCAGGGCAAGGTCGAGGCCGGCCCGGCAGCGTCGGACCAGCTCCTCGTGCTCGGCGACTCGATCAACGCGACCATCACGCCGCCGAGCGAAGCCGGGGCGCAGATGCTCAGCTACTGGCTGCAGCGCAACCTCGGCTTCGACGGAACGATCAACATGGCGGTCGGCGGCGCCGGCTACATCTCCGAGAACCCGGGCGGCTTCAACCTCCCGCACCTGCTCGACAACCCGGCGAACCGTGCACTCATCGCGGGCTACGCGCCGTCGATCTCGCACGTGCTGATCGGCGCCGGCTTCAGCGACAGGGCCAGACCCGCCGCCGACGTCCGGGCAGCCGCGCTGGCGAGCTGGAAAACGCTGCGCGCGCTGTTGCCGACCGCGAAGATCAGCATCACCGACGGCTGGTCCGGCTCCTCCGGCCCCGACGCCCAGGCGCTCGCGCTGGCGGCCCTGCTCGAACGTGCGTTCGCCGAATGGGGCGACGCCAATGCGCGCCTGATCCATTCGGTCGGCACCTCCGCCGCCACCGCCTACGTCAATGGCAGCGGCACCGCGGGCACCCCGGTGGCGGAGGGCAACTCGTCGGTCTACACCAGCACCGACGCGGTCCACCCGTCACCGGCCGGCGGGCGCTATCTGGCACGCCGGCTGGCCGACGACATCGCAGCGGCCTGGAGCGGCGCCTACTGACCGCGGGGCAGCATCGGCGAGTGTCTGGCCGCAGCGGTCGACGAGCGTCTCCGGCGAGCGGCGAAGTCGCGAAGGCGTCGCCCGCCGGTCACTTCGTCTGGGCGCGGGCGTGGGCCGCCTCGATCCGCTCGCGCACCTTCTGCACGCCGCGCGTCACCAGGTCCACATCGAGATCGGCTTGCGGCGCGATCTTCTCGCAGACCGCATCGATCGATTCGGGCGCGGTCATCAGCGCATGCGCGAACGCCGAGAGCGCGCACACGCCCGGGCGCTGCAGGTTCGGCGGCAATTCGCCGGTTTCGTTGACGATCACGTGGTGCCGCACGCTCGAGACCGCTGCCGGCGACAGGCCCCAGCTTTCGCACAGCGCCGCGCCGAGCGCATCGTGGCTGACGCCGAACTCGGCGTGTTCGAGGCCGATCAGCTCCGGATCGTCGGGCCCGAGGGCGAGCAACGTGCGGTAGCGGGCGGTGTCGTGCCGGAACAGGACCGCCTTGCCGCACTCCTCGAAGAGCCCCGCCGAATGCGCAGCCCACGGGTCGACGTTGATCGCGGCGCCGATGCGCCCCATCAGCAACGCACGCACCGCCGCCCGCTCCCAGATCGGATCGAGCTCCGGGGACGCCGGAAAGACCGCGCGCAGCCCCATCTCGAAGGTGACCGCGGCGACCTCCCGGGTCCCGAGGTGGGTGATCGCCTGCTGCACCGACTGGACCCGACCGCGCAGGCCGTAGATCGACGAGTTGACCGCCTTGAGCACGGCGGAGGCGAGCGCCATGTCGGCCGAGATCAGGAGACTCAGCGCCTGGAGATTGACGTCGTCGTCCGCCAGCAGCAGCGACAGCTTGACGAGCGGCTCCGGCTGGGCCGGAATGTCGATGGCGAGCGAACGGAGCTTCGGGTCGACGGGCATGATGCCGTCAATGGTATCGCCGACCGTTGCTTCGGCGCACCGCCACCCGCGGTCGTTCGCCGAACGATGCAAAAAAGGTCGACGTTGAATGGGCAAAGGGGCGCCAGGCCTGCCTGACGCCCCTTGCATGTCATCGGCCCCGACTGCAGGCCTGCGATGGGGCCGAGACCGCGCACCGATCCGGCACGCGTCTGAGCTGTCTCCTCACCCCCGATGTGCGAGCACCAAGGAGGTGCTTGCGTCGAGAAGCGAGACTGTAGAGGGCGACGCTGCGGCCGACACCTAGGACTTACCCCGGCGATTCGAGGATGCGGCGCAACCCGCACGCTCGATGGCGGGGCGCGCCTTCCCTGGTCCGGCACCACTTCCGTGCCAATACCGCCTCATTCGGCGTCGAGCGCCTCCTTCACCACGGCCGCGGTGAGCGCCGGACAACACTCCTCGAGAAACCGGTACGCATAACCCCGCAGATAGTGGCCGCGTCGTACCGCGATGCGGGTGGTGTTCGGCGGAAACAGGTGCGAGGCGTCGAGGCTGCGCAATCCGGCGTCGCGTACCGGCTCGAACGCCATCGCCGCGATGATGCCGACGCCGAGACCGATTTCGACATACGTCTTGATCACGTCGGCATCGAGCGCGGACATGACGACGTCGGGCACCAGGCCGGCGGCGGCATAGGTCGCGTCGATGCGCGGCCGTCCGGTGTAGCCGGCGTGGTAGGTGATGAGCGGGTACGCCGCCAAGGCCTCGAGGGTCAGCTGCGACAGGGCCGTCAGCGGATGGCCTTCGGGCACGACCACCACATGGTGCCAGTCGTAGAACGGAAAGCTCGCGAAATGGCCGATCGAGGCGTTGCCGCCATCGATCGCCTCGGTCGCGATACCGATGTCGGCCTCGCCCGATTGCAGCAGCGAGACGATCTCCGCCGGGCTCGCCTGGTGCAGGACCAGATGGACCTTCGGGAACGCCTGCTTGAAGCGTCGAACCACCTGCGGCAAGGCGTAGCGCGCCTGGGTGTGCGTGGTCGCGATCGTGAGGTTGCCTTCGTCGCGGTTGGCGAACTGTTCGGCGAGCCGCTTGATGTTCTTCGCGTCGATCAGCATGCGCTCGACGATGCCGACGAGTTCCTTGCCCGGCTCGGTCAGGCCGGTCAGGCGCTTGCCCTTGCGGACGAAGAGCTCGATGCCGAGCTCGTCCTCGAGGTCGAGGATGTGTTTGCTGACACCCGACTGCGACGTGAAGAGCGCCGCGGCGACCTCCGTCAGATTGAAGTTGCGCCGAACCGCCTCGCGGATGATGCGGAGTTGCTGGAAGTTCATCTCATCTCAATGGGGCAGGAGTTGCGCCTTCTGCACCGGATCGCCGTCCTCGAAGACGCTCAGGCGCTGCGGCACCAGCCAGACGCGCTGGCCGGATTCGAGCGCCAGCGCATCGATGCGCTCGCGGGCGAGTTCGACCTCGAAGTGCTGGTCGCCGGGACCCGTGAGTTCGACCCGGCTCGCGGCGCCGAAACTCAGCACCCGGCTCACGATCGCCTCGACGCCGCTCGAGTCGAACGCGGTCAGAATAGCGAGCTCGTGCGGCCGGGCGAAGGCCTGCGCCGCGGCGCCGTGCGTGAGGCCGCTCGACCCATGCGCGAGTCCTTGCTCGCCGACCCGCAGCACCGCGCCGTCGACCCGACCCGAAAAGCGGTTGACCGCGCCGAGGAACCCGTAGACGAAAGGCGTTGCCGGATGGTCGTAAACCTCGTTCGGCGCGCCGACCTGCTCGACCCGGCCATGGTCCATCAGGACGACCCGGTCGGCGACTTCGAGCGCTTCTTCCTGGTCGTGGGTGACGAAGATGCTCGTGATGTGCAGCTCGTCGTGGAGGCGCCGCAGCCAGCGGCGAAGTTCCTTCCTCACCTGCGCGTCGAGGGCGCCGAAGGGTTCGTCGAGCAGCAGCACGCGCGGCTCGACGGCGAGGGCCCGGGCGAGCGCGATGCGCTGGCGCTGGCCGCCGGAGAGTTGCGGCGGGAAGCGGTCGCCGAGCCAGTCGAGCTGCACCAGGTTCAGCAGTTCGTGGACCTTGCGCCGGATCTCCGACTCGCTCGGGCGCAGCTTCCTCGGCTTGACGCGCAGGCCGAAGGCGACGTTGTCGAACACCGTCATGTGGCGAAACAGCGCGTAGTGCTGGAACACGAAGCCGACCTGGCGCTCGCGGACGTGGGTATCGGAGGCGTCTTCGCCGTCGAGCAGCACCGAGCCCGAGTCGGCAGTCTCGAGGCCGGCGATGATGCGCAGCAAGGTCGTCTTGCCGCAGCCGGACGGGCCGAGCAGCGCGACGAGTTCGCCGGTCGGGAAGTCGAGGCTGACGTCGCCGAGCGCGGTGAAGTCGCCGAACGATTTGTGGATGTTGCGGACCTGGATGCTCATGACGCCTCTTTCTGACTCAGGCCTTCGCGCCACTCGACCAACGTCTTCAGGCCGAGCGTGACCAGCGCCAGCAGCGCCAGCAGCGAGGCCACCGCGAACGCAGCGGCGAACTGGTATTCGTTGTAGAGGATCTCGACGTGCAGCGGCAGCGTGTTGGTGAGGCCGCGAATATGCCCGGAGACGACCGAGACCGCACCGAACTCGCCCATCGCCCGCGCGTTGCAGAGGATGACGCCGTAGAGCAGGCCCCACTTCACGTTCGGCAGCGTCACGTGCCAGAACGTCTGCCAGCCGGAGGCGCCGAGTACCGTCGCGGCCTCTTCCTCCTCGCGGCCCTGCGCCTCCATGAGCGGGATGAGCTCGCGGGCGACGAACGGAAAGGTCACGAAGACCGTCGCGAGCACGATCCCGGGCACCGCGAAGATGACCTTGACGTCGTGCGCCTGCAGCCAGGGCCCGAACCAGCCCTGGGCGCCGAAGATCAGCACGTAGATCAGTCCGGCGACGACCGGCGAGACCGAGAACGGCAGGTCGATCAGGGTCGTGAGAAAACTCTTTCCGCGGAAATCGAACTTCGTGACGAGCCAAGCGGCCCAGACGCCGAAGACGAGGTTCAGCGGCACCGCGATCACCGCGGCGAGCAGCGTCAGCTCGAGAGCCGAGACGGCATCGGGCTCGGTCAGCGCGGCCAGGTAGACGCCCAGCCCCTTGCGCAGCGCCTCGGCGAAGACCGTGGCGAGCGGCAGCAGCAGGAAGAGCGCGAAGAAGCCGAGCGCCAGCACCAGGATCAGCCGCCGGACCCACGGAGACTCGCGCGTCGCAGGGTTCGTCTCGAATCGCTCGGCGCGCACGGTGACGTCCCGACCGCCGAGGGCGGCCACCGTCGCGCCGACGGGGCGCACACCGGGCCCCGGCCGGACGGGCGCGGGCGACACCGCCGCGCTCATCGCTTGCCCCGTCCCGCGCCGACGCCGCGCGACTTCGCGCTCCACGCCTGCAGGCCGTTGATCGCCAGCAGCAGCACGAAGGAAAACACCAGCATGACGGTCGCGATGGCGGTGGCGCCGGCGTAGTCGTACTGCTCGAGCTTGGTGATGATCATGAGCGGCGTGATCTCCGACACCATCGGGATGTTGCCGGCGATGAAGATCACCGAGCCGTACTCGCCGACAGCGCGGGCGAACGCGAGCGCGAAGCCGGTCAGGAGCGCCGGCGTGAGCGACGGAAAGACGACGTGACGGAAGGTCTGCCAGCGATGCGCGCCGAGACTCGCGGCGGCCTCCTCGAGCTCGATGTCGATGTCCTCGAGCACCGGCTGGACGGTTCGCACGACGAATGGCAGGCCGATGAAGGTGAGCGCCACGAGCACCCCGAGCGGCCGGAACGCCACCTTGATCCCGAGCGGCTCGAGCACCGACCCGAGCCAGCCGTTACCGGCATAGAGCGCCGTCAGCGCAATGCCGGCGACGGCGGTCGGCAGGGCGAAGGGCAGGTCGACCAGCGCGTCGACGAGGCGTTTGCCCGGAAACGAATAGCGCACCAGCGACCACGCCAGCAGCAGCCCGAAGATCGAATTGAGCGCCGCCGCGAGCAGCGCCGCGCCGAAGCTGAGCCGGTACGACGCGACGACCCGCGGCGCCGTCACGACGTTCCAGAACTGCTCCCAGCCGAGCGTCGAGGTTTTGAGGAACACCGCCGACAGCGGGATCAACACCATCAACGACAGATAGACCAGCGTATAGCCGAGCGAGAGACCGAACCCCGGCAGGACGCGGCGCGGCCGGCGCGCAGGCGCGGGCCGGCGCGGCGGGGCAGGAAGCGGGGCGAGCACGGCACTCATGGCACAGCGAAGAAGGGGCCACGAGGGCGGACGAACGGCGGGAGCGCGAGGTTAGTGGCAAGCTCTTCATACCGGAAGGATTGATTTCTAATTTTTATATCCCGGGAATCGAATCCAGCCCTGGTGATAAGGCAACGCCTGCGAAGCGCCCGCGCAGGCGGCACACTCCTCGGGTGAACAGCCCCCTGACCGTCGTCTGTCTGTGTGCCGAGTGGTGCGGCGCGTGTCGCGAGTACCGCGCCGTGTTCGACCGGCTGGCGCTGCGCTTCGACACGGGTTGCCGCTTCACATGGGTCGACATCGAGGACGAAGCGGAGCGGCTCGACGGGATCGATGTCGAGAACTTCCCGACCTTGCTGCTCGTTCGCGACGGCAGCGCGCTCTTCTTCGGCCCGCTGACCCCTCAGCCGCAGACGCTGCAGCGGATGATCGAGAGCGCCCTTGGCGGCGACCTGAAGCCGGGCGCCGCCGACCCGGCGGTCGCGGCGCTCGCACGCCAATTCGACTGACAACACCCCCCGCCGGAGACAGCCATGCCGTTCGACACGCTCGACTACCAGGTCGACGACCAGATCCTGACGCTCACCCTGAACCGCCCCGACCGGCTCAACGCCTTCAACGGCGCGATGATGAACGAGCTGATCCAGGCCTTCGACGCCGCCGATGCCGACGATGCCGTGCGGGCGATCATCGTGACCGGCGCGGGCCGGGCGTTCTGCGCCGGGGCCGACCTGTCCGAGGGCGCCAAGACCTTCGACTTCGCCGCCCGCGCCGACCGGCCGGAGAAGCAGGGAACGCCGGTCGATGCGGAGGGCGAGCCGGTCTGGGGCCACGAATCGGTGCGCGACGGCGGCGGGCGCGTCACCCTGCGCATCTACGAATGCCTGAAACCGGTGATCGCCGCGATCAACGGCCCCGCCGTCGGCATCGGTGCGACCATGCTGCTGCCGATGGACATCCGCCTCGCCAGCGACACCGCCCGCATCGGCTTCGTGTTCGCGCGCCGCGGCATCACGCCGGAAGCGTGCTCGAGCTGGTTCCTGCCGCGCCTGGTCGGCATCTCGCGGGCGCTCGAATGGACCTACTCCGGGCGCGTCTTCCCTGCCGCCGAAGCGCTCGCCGGCGGCCTCGTCAGCGCGGTGCACGCGCCGGAAGCGCTGCTGCCCGCGGCGCGGGCGCTCGCCCGCGAGATCATCGAGCATGCCGCGCCGGTCTCGGTCGCGCTGACGCGGCAGATGATGTGGCGCATGCTGGGCGCCGATCACCCGATGGAGGCGCACAAGATCGACAGCCGTTCGATCTACGCCCGCGGCCGGGAGGCGGACGCGAAGGAAGGCGTGACCGCGTTTCTCGAGAAGCGGCCGGCGGCGTTCACGAACACCGTCTCCCGCGACATGCCGTCGTTCTTCCCGTGGTGGGCGCCGCGCCCCTACGAGTGATCGACGCCGGCGTCAGATCCGGCTGAGCGCCAGGCCCGCCGTCGCCGCCAGGCCGACCGCGAAGATCGTCAGGCCGACCACGCGCCGCCGATGCGTCATCACCCAGAGGATCAGGCCCGACACCGACAGCAGGATCAGGCTGCCCGCGAGCGAGTCGACGAGCAGGATCCAGCCGATCGGCATGTTGATGCCCTTGTGCAGGTTGGTGAGCGTGCCGATGAGGCCGTTGTCGACCCGGCGCACGCTGACCGAGCGGTTGCCGGCCCAGGCTTCGGCCTGGATCGTCGCCTGCGGGCCGCCGAAGTTGACCATCCAGCGTTCCGGCTGCATCAGCCGTGGCGACGTGCCGGCCGGCGTCGAATCGCCCGCCGCCTTGCGGTCAGCGCGCGGGGCGCGTTCGGCCCACGGCACCGGTCGCGCCGGCTCGGTGCGCACGACGGTCGCCGGCGCATTGAGCTGCAACGCCGTCTGCAGCCAGACGGCCAGCGCCTGCGCGTCCGCGGGCGCCGGGTCGGGCAGGACGATCTGCGATTCGCTGCGTTGCTGCGCGACCGGCGGCAGCTTGAGCACGGCACGGTGGTTGAGCCAGATACCGCTGATGCCGAACAGGAGGCCGAGCAACCACCCCGCCACGACCGATGCA